>CAZNQZ010000395.1:0-2085 GCA_964575245.1 uncultured Lachnobacterium sp.
GCGGGGCATGCCCCGACCGGGGTTTTTTTCTGCAGCCGCGCCGAACATCAGTTTGGAAATGTGGCGTGAAAAAGAGCTTGTTTTTTAACCCTCTGCATGATATATTTAGAGGTGTACCTTTTAGAACGAAAGATATATGAAGGAGCCTGACTATGAAAACGAAAAAACCAATACAGGAAATATTTTATGCCATTTTTCTTCTTGTGGCGATTGTCGTTTTATTTTTCTGGTTTACGACGCAGAACAGCAGGCGGACGGAGGAACAGAACAGGGCATATGCTTCGGATTCCGCACGGATGAAATCCGAGCAGATTGACGATGAGTTGAACAATGCCTTAAGCCGCATTACAACCTACGCATATTTTGTGGGGAATGGACTGACGAAGCCTGAAATTGCGCCGCAGACCCTTGCGGATATGGAAAAAAACTCCCAGTTTGACGCCATTTTATTTACAAATCTCGACGGTGTGGATCTTGCCTCAGACGGGCGGACCAGCGATGTGCGGGAGAGGGAGTTCTATACAAACGGCATTCGCGGAAACAGCGGCATTGAGATTATCATGGATCCGCACCTTTTTAATGAGACAATGGTGTGTTTCTATGCCCCCGTCAGCTATGAGGGCGAGATTATCGGGGTACTGAGGGGAGCCTTTCTGGCCGAAGAGTATCTGAAAAAGATGCTCAATACGGTGTATTTCGGAGAAACGGCCCTGGTCATTTTGTGTTCGCCGGACGGCGGGGTAATTGCCAGCTCCGACGAGGAGACTTATGAGAAGCCTCTTCTGGATGTTCTGAAGGAAAACCAAATGGTTGACGAGCTTGTGGCCAGTCAGGTACAGGAGGTTTTTGACAACGGAGGAGCGGGTACCTTTGCGTGTAATTCCTCCAGTAAAACGGATAATGTCTGCGTTACCTATCTGCCTGAGAACACCTTTGTCCTTGTGCAGACGTTCCCGAAGAATGTCACGCGCCGCATGATTTATAAAGAGAATCTGGTGGGTATCCAGCTGGAAATCATGCTGATCGCTCTTTTTGTGGTCTATATTGCCATTATTCTTGTCCGTGTCGGACGAAGGCGGAAACAGCTCGAGAAGGAAAACCGGGAGATGGGATATATCATCACCGGTGTGAGAACGCTGTTTCCCCGGTTTGTCCTGGTTGATTTTGAGGCGGATACCTATCAGTATCTGGCGGGGACGGAGCCTGCCGGCTCGGAAATTGAAAAAACCGGGAACTATCAGAACTTCGTTGCCTATCTCGCCTCTGCTCTGGAAGAAAGCCATCGTCAGGAGCTGATTGATTTTGTGGACAAGGAATTCATCAACCGGTCCTTGGCGGAGCACAATGACCTGCGGTACGAGCTGTGTGTGAAAAGCGACGCGCAGACGGTGTGGGAGCACATGAATATTATTTGTCTGGAGCGAAAGGACGGCCGGATCGCCAAGCTCTTATTTATCCGGCAGAATGTGACGGACATTAAAGAAAGGGATTTGCGCATTCAGGCGGAGAGAGCGCTTGCCAGCCGCAGAGAGAGGCAGTATCAGATTGCGCTCATGTCCAACTCCCTGTGCAGTTTTGAGTTTAACCTGACTCAGGATCTGGTGGAGCAGGACATTGTCCGCACGATAGGCGGGAAGAAAATATCGCTTCTGGAGCGGGCGGGCCTGACAGCTCCATGTAAGATTTCGGAGTGCTTTGAGAAATGGAAACCGTTTATTTTGCCGGAATCTCTGGAGGATTTTTCCAACACGGTAAACAGGGATAATCTGATCCGGAGCTTTGAGAACGGTGAGATCGAGGTCGTCGCCGAATATTGGGAGGGAAATTCCGGGGAGAGCCAGATCTGCGTGCGCCAGTCCTTCATTATGACAAGGGATGACACGACCGGAGATATTATGGTCATGGTTGTCTCCAAGGATATCACCGAGGTGGTGAGGAGACAGAAGGAGCAGACGCAGGCGCTTCAGGATGCGCTGATGCAGGCGCAGCATGCCAATCGCGCGAAGACAACATTTTTGTCCAATATGTCGCATGATATCCACACGCCCATGAATGCGATTATCGGCTTTTCCACCATTGCTGTCA
>CAZNQZ010000396.1:0-2082 GCA_964575245.1 uncultured Lachnobacterium sp.
GGTATCTCTGCCTTAATAAATCCTGTTGCTTTCGCAGAGGATTTCCGTTTCGACAGCGCCGTATCTGCCGCCGCAGCCTTACTTCTGATACTGTTCTGTGCCAGGGACAGGAAGCTTAAACGCTGGCACGGCGCTGTCATGCTGACCGGATACACTCTGTATTTTGCCTGTATTTTTTAAAGCTTACAACGTGATGTTCTACTCATCGGACACGATCACCTCATCGGTGTATTTTCTCTGCATATCGTGCCGTTTTTTCCGGTTTTCTACTGTATCAAATAGAATGGAAAAGTCATAATCCTGCGGGTAAAGCTCTGTGGCAGCCACATGCAGCTTTACCCGTTTATGATTGATCCAGATTTTTTTATCCTGCAGCTGTACCCTTAACACCCCCTTTTCATTGACAGGCGCGCACACGATTCCTATCTTTTTATCTGGATAAACCATGACACTGTCCCCGATCTGATACCTCGCACGAAGTTCCGTGTGACTCCTGCTCTCCTTCTCTTTGGAAATCTTAGCGGTGTTTTTTTTCATGATTCTGCTTTCCGGCTTCAAAAAATGATAATTCCTCACTGCCTCCTCCCCATACGCGGCAGAGATCGCCACCCTCAGCATTTCATTTGGCATCCCCAGCCTGTCCGCAATATAGAATGCGCAGCTCTCACCGGCTTCTCCAATGACCAGCTGATAAGTGGGACGCAGGGTTTCCCTGTCAAACACCATGCGCGCATTGATGATGTCCTCAGCCCTGGCCGCATATTCCTTGAGCTCCGGATAATGCGTCGTCACCAGAAAAAGGGCGCCGCTCTTTCTCAGCTCATCCAGAATTGCAACTGCAATCCCCATGCCCTCCGCAGGATCGGTACCGGAGCCCAGCTCGTCCATAACGATAAAGCTGTCCGGATTGGCTTCGTTTAATATTTCCAGCACATTAGTTATGTGCGCAGAAAATGTTGACAAGTTTTCAGCCAGATTCTGCCCGTCCCCAATATCGCACAGATAGGAGCTGTTCATGCACAGCTCTGCCTCTTTGCAGGTCACATGCAGGCCGCACTGCGCCATCATGCAGTTCAACATCACCGTTTTAAGCGCTACCGTTTTTCCGCCCGTGTTGGGCCCTGTAATCACAATGCCATGCACGGCTCCGCCGATATCAAACTGCAAAGGTACAGCGATATTTTTATCCATCAGCGGATGCCTCGCCCCCGTCATTCGGATTCGGCGGTCCGTATGGATGAACGGCTCTATGGCGTCCATATCCATGCTCAATTTGCCCTTGGAGAAGATGAAATCCAGTTTTTCCATCATGGCCAGATTTTCATACAGCACAGGCGCGGATGCCAGAACGAACGCTGATAACGTATACAAAATGCGATACACTTCATTTTCTTCGCTGATTTTGAGCATTTGCAGCTCCTCGTAATATTTTGCGACACCCGAAGGTTCGATAAAGAGCGTACTGCCCGTAGATGACTTGTCGATCACACTGCCGGATATTTTCAGCTTATATTCTTTTTTTACCGGAAGGCATACTCTCCCATTTCTGTACGTGCAGTATTGATCCGCCATGCACTCCCTGTATGACCGCATAATTTGTTCCGCCTTCTGCTTCATCTGTTCTTCACATTTCACAATCTGGCTGCGTATCTGTCCCAATTCTTTTGAGGCATAATCATCCACAGCACCATTCCTGATGATACTGCATATTTCATCACGCAATTCCGAGACCGCGTCCAGATTTTCCTCATACCAGGCCAGAGAATTTTGATATTGTTTCCCCCTTCCCAGATAGTCCTTCAGCCGCTTCACCGCAGCCAAAACCTTCTCTACCCGCTCAAACTGATACGGCGTCAGACAATCCCCCCGCTCAGCCGCTGTCAATACCTCCTTGATTTCAGAGAGATTCTGCAATGGCGGCGTTCCCAGTTTTTCAAGCAGGTCCCTCGCATCCGTGGTATCCTTCAACTTCTTTTTCAGCTCCCGCTCCGAAAAAGAAATGCCTGTCTCTCTGATCATTTCCTTCGCCGCGTCCGTTATGGCCAAATCAGCCCAAAGCTCCCTGACCTTATCAAATTCTAT
>CAZNQZ010000397.1:0-2073 GCA_964575245.1 uncultured Lachnobacterium sp.
AACCTCCAAAAATGCACGTTTTGTTTGTTTTCGGGATAATTCCTCTCTACCACATGGATTCCGCGATCACCCGCTCCACGTTTTTGCAGGCCAGCTTTTCGAGAAGGTCCCCGCTCCATCCCCGGCGGTGAAGCCGGTGAAACAGACGCTCCATCGCAGTACAGTCCGCAATTTCAAAACGGCCCTCGATCCCGTCAAAATCCGTGCCTATCGCCACGCAATCTGCGCCGCCGACGCGGTACATGTGGTCGATATGGTTACAGAGCGCCTCCACCGCCGTACAGCGCTCCCCCGCGTCCGCGTTCACAAAGGACGGCTCCCAGTTGAGTCCCGCCACCCCGCCGTGCTCCGCCAGCACGCGGATCATATCATCCGTGAGATTGCGCGTGGCGGGGCAGAGAGCACGACAGTTGGAGTGCGACGCGACAAAGGGCTTTTTGCAGCAGTCCGCCACGTCGTAAAAACCGCCATCCGAAAGATGGGACACATCCACAATCATTCCAAGATGATTCATGTAC
Source organism: uncultured Lachnobacterium sp. (assembly GCA_964575245.1). Taxonomy (GTDB): domain Bacteria; phylum Bacillota; class Clostridia; order Lachnospirales; family Lachnospiraceae; genus Roseburia. The sequence goes on from CAZNQZ010000397.1 coordinate 519, forward strand.
TGCACCGCCTCCCTCCCGAATGCGGTAAGCCCCAGCGCCATCTGCCCCGGATGGGCGGAGTGCGGATATCCCATGCAGTTACTGTCATTCCACGTCAGCGTCATCAGACCGACGCCCATCCCGTGCAGGCGCTCCAGCGCCTCCATGCTCCCCTGTACCAGCGCCCCGTTCTCAACGGTGAGAAAGGCCGACAGCTTTCCCTCCGAACAGTTCTTCCGGTAATCCCCGATGGAGCGGGCCGGTGCTGCAAGCGCGGCATACCGCTCCATGGTGTTCCGGTAAATGGCGTACATCCGCATGAGCAGCTCCTCAAGGGGCGGCATTTCCTTTAGCCCAAACCACTCCGGTTCCTCCCTCTGGGGCAGAAACATGGCAAAAAACTGCGCCCCCGCCTCCGCCTGCCGCAGCCGTTTCAGATCTGCCATGGTCCCCGGCAGCTCATAGAAAGTCTCCTCTCTCTGCGCCAGCGCCTTCGCCAGCGTGTCGCAATGCATATCAATATATCTCATATTGCTTCCTCATGAATCATTTAAAGGATTATTCTTGACACACAATCCTTCTATATTATAATTATGTAAAGAAAAGACCTTTCATACTGCTTTTTGCAAATACAACGGCTCAGAAAAGGAGAGCATCATGGACACGATGGGGCTGACGGACGAACTGCGGGAACATATTCCGCCGATTCTCCCCAGTTTACTGGAAAAACAGTATGGCGCCGAACTCGCCGGAACTATCCTTCGGGGATTTTCGCTGCGCCGCAGGGTAACGCTGCGCGCCAACACCATAAAGGCCACGATTGAGGAGGTCCGGGCAGCGCTGGCGGAGGCCGGAATCTCTTTTCGCGCCGTGCCCTGGTATTCCGATGCGCTGATCCTCGAGGACGCGGACGAGAGCGCCGTCCGGGCGCTCCCTTTGTATGAGGAGGGCAGGATTTACCTGCAGAGCCTCTCCTCCATGCTGCCCCCGCTGCTGCTCGCTCCAGGGCCGGGTTCGGACATTCTGGACATGGCCGCAGCCCCGGGCTCAAAGACCACGCAGATGGCAGCATTGTCCGGCAACCGGGCGCACATCACCGCCTGCGAAATGAATCCCATCCGCGCCAAGCGGCTGCAGTACAATATCGAAAAGCAGGGAGTCTCCTGCGTCTACGTTATGCAGAAGGACGCCCGCACCCTCGACGATTTCTTCGCGTTTGACCAAATCCTGCTGGACGCACCCTGCAGCGGCAGCGGTGTCCTGAACCTTCGGGACCGGCAGCTCTGCGCCGCCTTCACCCAGCGGCGCATCGACCAGTCTGTCAAAGCGCAGCGCGCCCTCTTAAAAAAGGCTCTGCGCCTCTTAAAAAAGGGGCAGGAGCTGGTCTACTCGACCTGCTCCGTCCTATCCTGTGAAAACGAGGAGATCGTAACAGCAGCGCTCTCAGGCGGCGCCGAGCTTGTGCCGGTAGACGGGGATCTCTGGCCGGATATTCCGCGCCTTCCGGTCCAAATAAAGGGGACGCTCTGCGTGGCGCCGGACGAATTGTTTGAAGGTTTTTTTATCGCAAAGCTGC
>CAZNQZ010000398.1:0-2069 GCA_964575245.1 uncultured Lachnobacterium sp.
CTTGCCGCGGTTTAAATACTGCACGAATTCCTTGATGCCGCCCGCATAGTGAAATTCATGATTGTGAAGGCTGTCCTCTCTGGTATCCTTCAACACAATTCTAAGACCCTTAGTCAAAAAAGCCGTCTCCCTCAGACGCTGCTTTAACGTATCATAGTCGTAGACTGTCTCCTCAAAGATTGAAGCATCCGGAAGAAAATGAACCTTCGTCCCGTGACATGATATGTCACATGTGCCGATCTCATGAACCTCACTGTCTGCCTTTCCCTTGTGATAAGTCTGGGAATAGACCTTTCCTTCGCTCTTTACCTCAACCGTGAGCCATGTGGATAATGCATTGACTACAGAAGCTCCCACTCCGTGCAGACCGCCGGACACCTTGTATCCTCCTCCGCCGAATTTGCCTCCGGCGTGGAGCACAGTAAACACAACCTCAAGCGCAGAGACTCCTGCCTTGTGATTCATTCCCACCGGAATTCCCCGGCCGTCATCCTCCACCGTGATGGAATTGTCCTGTTCAATGGTCACTTCAATATTTTTGCAGAATCCGGCAAGTGCTTCATCCACAGAATTGTCCACAATCTCGTAAACCAGATGGTGCAGTCCCCTTGCAGACGTACTTCCAATATACATACCAGGCCGTTTACGCACTGCCTCCAGCCCCTCCAAAATCTGAATCTGATCGGCGCCGTACTCCTGTGTTTTCTCTACCTTTTCACTCATCATAACCTCCCGGTTTCACTCACACATCCAGCTTTCACCTCAAACAGACGGTTGATCTGAAAGCGGTTTCTGACAAATTCCTCCAACCCTGTACAGGTAATCATTGTCTGAATATTTTCAATACGCTCCAGCAGATAGTTCTGTCGGCTGCTGTCCAGCTCCGAAAGCACATCGTCCAACAAAAGCACAGGAGTGCTGTTGATTGATTGCCTGACCAGATCAATCTCCGACATTTTCAAGGACAAGGCAGAGGTTCTCTGCTGTCCCTGAGATCCGAATTTGCGGATATCAATTCCGTCAACTGCAAATTTCATGTCATCCCGATGCGGTCCCACCGTAGTCTGACAGAGCCTCTTATCTTTCTCCTTCGCGCGGTTTAGCTCATCTTCAAAAAACAGTTCATCTATATTCGGCTCATACTCGAGCACAAGATGTTCCCTCCCTCCGGAAATATGAGCATGGATTTCAGAGATGATGGCGTTTAAATTTTCCACAAATCTCCTTCTCTTTTCAATCACTCTTCTTCCGTACTCCAGAAGCTGGGCGTCCCAGACAGGCAGAGTATCCATGAGATCCCTCTGGCCAATCAGGCTTTTTAGCAGCCTGTTTCTCTGATTCAGCACTTTATTGTAATTGGATAAATCTGACAAATACATTTTATCCAGTTGACAGAGTTCTAAATCAATAAATCTTCTTCTCTCAGCCGGACCATTCTTGATGATACTGAGATCCTCCGGAGAAAAAAAAACAATGTTCAGTATTCCAAACAGTTCACTCGCTTTTCGTATCGGAATGAGATTGACTGCCACTCCCTTCGATCCGTTTTTCTTTAAATGCATATCAATCCGGTAGGATTTTTCATCCTTTTTCACAATTGTCCGGATGTGGGACTCCTCCTCGCCAAAACGGATCATCTCCTTGTCCCGGCTCCCCTTGTGGGACCTTGTCGTCCCACTCAGATAGGCCGCCTCAAGAATATTGGTCTTACCCTGCGCATTGTCCCCGTAAATAATATTGGTTCCCCTGTCAAAATTGATCTTGAGATTCTCGTAATTTCTAAAGTTGTTCAACTCTATGGATTCAATTATCATTTGACTACTTCTATGTGTTCTCCGTTGTAGGACACAGTCTCCCCGCCATACAGTTTTTTCCCCCTCCGGGTCTCTGTCTGACCGTTTACCTCCACCTTTCCATCCTGTATTACGGTCTTGGCATCTACGCCGGATTCGACTGCCCCGGCCTTTTTCAATAGCTGGCCAAGGCGGATAAACTCATCCTCTTCCCTTATATGTACGGTCATGGCATCTCCTAATTCACAGCATTGTTAAAAATTACCGGCAGAATCA
>CAZNQZ010000399.1:0-2067 GCA_964575245.1 uncultured Lachnobacterium sp.
AATGGAACCATTCCTGCACAAAGAGATATCCCGAAAAACGGACACAAAAAAGCGCATCAAATGATTAACTGCCAAAAGACAGCCAGCAATCCAAATTCCAACAGCTTAACAAGCCGTGTATGCAGGACACATACTTACGGACTCGCGATTCACCATCTGAAAAATTTGAATTACTGAATAATCATCGACGCACCTCTCTCTCTTAATTCTAACCGCTATTTTATCAGACGCACAGGTGCCTGTCAAGAAAAATCGTTTACTCTCTCTAACCCTGAATAATCATTCTTCTCTATTAAAGTAATATTATCAACTGTCTCTGATAACTCCTGTGCATCCCTTTTTGAATCTTCAAATAACACTAATTCTACATTTTTTCCCAAATTTTTTATTATTTTTACAACTCCTGCAAAATCAGCATCTCTTGAAATCAGAATAGCTACATCATATGCCTTATTATAGGCATGTTTCAGCATCTATATATTTTTTCTTTACAAGATCTATATATTTTCGGATATCCAGTTGTTTTCCTTCCATCGCCTTTTTCCAGTCATAAAAAACATTACTGCCATCGATAAAAATCATTCCCTTTTTCATTTGTGACCCCTTCAAATAAAATTACCCATCACTTTATAAACATAAAAGCGATGGGTGGTTTAATTACATGGTTACCCATGGGTTTAAATTTACTTGATTATATCACATCCGAAAAAATAATCAAGTCTTTTTTAGTATTTCCTTAAAAAATATAAATACTCATAAATCATTACCGCACCTGCCCGCTGCCATAGATAATATATTTATAGCTGGTCAGCGCCTCAAGGCCCATAGGGCCGCGGGCGTGCAGCTTCTGAGTGCTGATCCCGATCTCCGCGCCGAAGCCGAACTCCCCGCCGTCCGAAAAACGCGTGGAGGCATTGACATACACGCAGGCGGCGTCCACCTCCTCCAGAAATTTCTGCGCATGATCGTAATCCTTAGTGACGATCGTCTCCGAGTGGGAGGTGTTGTAGCGGTTGATGTGGGCAATGGCCTCCTCCAGCGAATCCACCGTCTTTACCGAGAGAATATAGTCCAGATACTCCCTGCCCCAATCCTCCTCGCAGGCACGCTTCACCAGACTGCCTTCCCCGCCGAGCGCTTCCACCGCACAATCATCCCCGCGCAGCTCCACGGAATGCTCCTGCAGCGCCTCATACAGCTTTGGCAGAAATTCCTTTTCCACGGAGCGGTGCAGCACGACAGACTCGCAGGCATTGCAGACGCCGATCCGCTGCGTCTTGGCGTTTTTGATGATATTCACCGCCATGTCGAGATCCGCGCTCTCGTCCACATACACATGGCAGTTTCCGGTTCCGGTCTCGATGACCGGGATCGTGGCGTTCTCTACCACGCTCTGAATCAGGCCGCTGCCACCCCTGGGAATCAGGAGATCCACATACTCCTTCATCCGCATGAATTTTCCGGTGGTCTCCCTGTCCGTAGCCTCAATCAACGACAGCGCAGCCGCGGGGATCTCCTGCTCCGCAAGGGCGGTCTGCATCGCCTTCACGATCGCGATATTGGAGTCGATAGCGGCGCTCCCGCCCTTCAAAATCACGCAGTTTCCGGCTTTAAAGCACAGCCCGAACGCATCCGCGGTGACATTGGGACGCCCCTCGTAGATCATGCCGATCACACCGACCGGAACCCTCCGCTTTCCGATCAGCAGGCCATTGGGGCGCTTTTTCATGGAGAGCACCTCCCCCACCGGATCATCCAGCCCGGCGATCTGCCTGAGCCCGTCCGCCATCCCTGCAATTCGCTCATGTGTCAAAAGCAGGCGATCCAGCAGTCCCTCCGACATCCCCTTCGCCTTTGCCCGCTCCATGTCCACAGCGTTCGCCGCAAGAATCTCCTCCCCGTGGGCCACAATCGCGTCTGCCGCCGCCAAAAGCGTGGCGTTTTTCACCTCGGTCCCAAGTGTACCCACATATATTCTCGCCTCGTGTGCCAGCCGACACAGTTCCTCTAATTCCATACTCTCTCCTCCGTATTACAGATAACCCTATTATTATTTTTTTTCGCTTC
>CAZNQZ010000400.1:0-2066 GCA_964575245.1 uncultured Lachnobacterium sp.
GGGCCAGCACGTAGGTGCCGTCGCCGAGGGCCTTGGCGAGCGCGTCGCCCATGGTTTTCATCCCGTACAGAAATAAAGCCAGCCCTCCGACCATGGACAAAATTCCGAAAAAATTCATATAAAACACATCTCCCATTTCTCTTTTCAAAAAATGCGCCGGGTACCATCCGGCATCCGGCGCATTTGGGATTTCAGCACCTAACAGCGGCACTGAAAGCTGCCGCACTCTGTCTCACTGGTGGAATCGGCATGCCCGCCGGAAATTCCGATGTGAGCTGCAGAGCACTTTCTGTCCTCATTGAACTTGCAGTCGCACGCATCACATAACACGTCCGTGTCCTTCGTCGCATTACATGCACAGTTCGTGCCGCAATCACAGCTCTTGTTTACAAAGCTCCCACAGCATGTCTCGGAAGGGGTCTTCGCCTGTCTGCCTTCCACATGGATGTCCTGCCTTGCGCAGTTTTTGTCCTTGTTGTAGGCACAATTCACCACATTACAATCCAGTATTGTCATCACATACCTCCTGTTGTATCAATATTGCTATTGCTGCAACGATTAGTATGCGATTTTTATCAATGGCTATTCACATAATGAAAACGCGGACTGAATCATCGCTTCCTCAGGCTTCCTTGTCCGGCTGCTCCTCACGGATCGCCTTGGTGCGAATCTCCTCGCAAATCTGATTCACAAAATCCGCGAGGGGCTTAACGCCCTCATCGCCGGCAAAACGGCTGCGCACGGACACGGTCTTTTCCTCCGCCTCCTGCTGTCCGACCACAAGCATGTAGGGCAGCTTATCCAGACGCGCTTCCCTGATCTTGTAACCGATTTTCTCCGAGCGCGTGTCAACCGTCACATCCACACCCTTCGCCTTGAGCTCCTTTGCCACCCAATCTGCGTAATCCATATACTTGTCGGAAATCGGCAGCACGCGCACCTGCTCCGGACAGAGCCAGGTCGGGAACTTCCCCGCATAGTGCTCGATCAGCCACGCGAGCGTCCGCTCGTAACAGCCGAGAGAGGTGCGGTGGATGATGTACGGGCGCTTTTTGTCGCCGTTCGCATCAATGTAATACATGTCAAAATTTTCAGCGATGGCGCAATCCAGCTGGATCGTCACCATCGTGTCCTCTTTGCCGTACACATTCTTCGCCTGAATGTCAATCTTCGGGCCGTAAAACGCCGCCTCGCCGTCCGCCTCGGTAAAGGGCACGCACTTTTCCACAAGGATCTTCCGCAGCATCTCCTGCGTGCCTTCCCAGTATGCCTCGTCGCCCAGATATTTCTTTTTATTTTCCGGGTCCCACTTGGACAGGCGGTAGGACACCTCGTCCTGAAGCCCCAGCGTGGTCAGAATATAGTAATTTAAGTCAAAGCACGCCTTCAGCTCTTCCTCGCACTGGTCCGGGCGGATGACATTGTGCCCCTCAGAGATCGTGAACTGGCGCACTCTTGTCAGCCCGTGCATCTCGCCGGAGTCCTCGTTCCGAAACAGTGTCGAGGTCTCGCCCATACGGTAAGGCAGGTCGCGGTAGGAGCGCTGCTCGTTTTTAAAACAGTAATACTGGAAGGGACAGGTCATCGGCCGAAGCGCCATCGCCTCGTCGCTGTCCGGATCACCCAGCACAAACATGCCGTCCAGATAGTGATCCCAGTGGCCGGAGATTTTGTAGAGGTCGGATTTTGCCATCAGCGGCGTCTTCGTGCGCACATAGCCCCACTCGTTATCCTCCAGATCCTCAATCCAACGCTGCATTTTCATAATCATCTTCGTCCCCTTCGGGAGCAGAAGCGGCAGGCCCTGACCGATCACGTCCACCGTGGTAAACAGTCCCATCTCACGGCCCAGCTTGTTGTGGTCACGCAGCTTGGCGTCCTCCAGCTTCTCCAGGTGTTCCTTCAGCTCCTCCTTCTTGTTGAAGGCGGTACCGTAAATCCGCTGCAGACGTGCTTTGTCGGAATCTCCCCTCCAGTATGCCATGGAGGAAGACAGAAGCTTAAATGCTTTCACGCCTTTCGTGCTCATCAGATGCGGCCCTGCGCACAGATCCACAAACCCGCCC
>CAZNQZ010000401.1:0-2066 GCA_964575245.1 uncultured Lachnobacterium sp.
AAATAGAACGGTTTTACGGCGGCGAGCTGATTTACATACACACCCCGGATATGGATGCCGCCCGTACCGAGCTCAAGGAGCTGATCGATCACTCCTTCCTCACCCTTGACCGGGCACTGATAAAATTTTCCTATGTTTTTGATATGCTGGTGGCGGGAATTCTTCTTGTGGTGAGCCTGATCCTGATCGCCGTTGCCTTTGTCGTCCTCCGATTTACCATCAGCTTTACGCTTTCCGAGGAATTCCGCGAGATCGGCGTTATGAAGGCCATCGGTATCGGCAATCTGAAAATCAGGGGCCTGTACCTTACAAAATATGCGGCGCTTTCCGTAGTCGGCGCGTTGATCGGCCTTGTGCTCAGCGTTCCCTTTGGAGATATGCTGATGAGCGTTTCCACCAAATCAATTATCATTGGCAGACAAAATTCTGCTTTTGTCAGCATCATCTGCGCGGCGCTTGTAGTCGGGATTATTTTACTGTTCTGCTTCGGCTGTACGGGGAAGGTCAAAAAAATGAGCCCAATCGACGCCATAAGAAACGGGCAGACGGGCGAGCGGTTCCGCAAAAAGAGCCGTATGAGCTTTGGCGTCAGGCTTCCGGCAGCGCCGTTTCTCGCGCTGAATGACATGGTGAGCAGTCCCAGACGCTATGGAATTGTGGCGTTTACCTTCTTTCTCTGCCTGTCGCTGCTGCTTATGCTCTCCGGCACGGTTTCGACCATGAAGAGCGGAACGTTATATCATGCGTTTGGTCTTGCGGACTATGATGTTGTTGTGTCGCAGAGCGGGACGGAGGAGTTTCTGACAGAGGACGGACACGAAAAGGTAGAAAACTATCTTGCGGCCATGGAGCAAACCCTTGCGGACAACGGGATGCCGACGAAGTGTATGCAGGAAATTATGTTTTCTTTTCCAGTGGCCTACGGCGAAAATGAGGCCGTGATTGAAACCTATCAGGGCACGGGAACAACCATGGACATGTACGAGTACACGGAAGGGACAGCGCCGCAGGCGGCCGGTGAGATTGCAATCACAAGGCTTTCGGCGGATAGGCTGAAGGCGGGGATTGGCGATACCATAACGGTAAAAATGGTTGACGGAGACCGGAGATTTATCATAACAGCCTTTTTTCAGTCCATGATGAACCGGGGCGAGGGTCTGAGACTTCATGAGGACGAAGAGATTAATTACATACAGGGGGCAGGCGGGTTCGGCACGCAGATCCTGTTTACCGATCACCCGGACCGGGGGGAAATCGCCCGCAGGATAAAAAAAAATAGACATTCTGTATCCCGATCATAACGGAATTCAGACCCGTGAGGAAATGTTATCGGATATGATGGGTGTTACCGATACGCTGGATGCGGTAAAATCCATGGTCGTGGTTCTCACCGTCATTTTGGCGGTGCTGATCACCGTGTTGATGGAGCGCTCCTTTATCGCGAGGGAGCAGGGGGAAATCGCGCTGATGAAGGCAGTGGGGATGCAAAACGAGGCTATTTACACATACCATGTGGCACGGTTTGCATTCGTCGGGATCGCTGCGGTATTGTTCGGGGAGATTTTGGCCGTACCCCTCACTCATCTCTGCATTGATCCGATTTTTCGTATGATGGGGATGGAGCTTTCGGTTGATTATGTCTGGAATCCTGTAGAAACCTGGCTGGTGTTTCCTCTCGTGATTCTTGCGACAACCGTCATCAGCGCGCTTCTCACCTCGCTGTATACAAGAAAAATTACGCCAATTGAGACTGCCAGTATCGAATAAAGAAAGGAACAAACGGTTATGAATATACTTGAAGTAAAGAACCTTTGCAAGACCTACATTGTAAACAAGCGCCAGAACAATGTGCTGAAAAATGTGAATTTTTCGGTTGGCGAGGGAGAGATGGCCGCCGTGATGGGCCCCTCGGGCTCAGGAAAATCCACGCTGCTCTACGCGGTGTCGGGCATGGACGGCATCACTGCGGGGGAAGTGCAATTCTGCGGAAAAAGCATTGCGAAAATGAGACAAAAGGAGCTTGCCAGCCTGCGGCTGGACGAGATGGGCTTTATTTTTCAGCAGAT
>CAZNQZ010000402.1:0-2058 GCA_964575245.1 uncultured Lachnobacterium sp.
TGCGGCAAATAATTGCGTTCAAGAGTATAAATCAGGAACCGCTGGATTTATAGTGCCTGACCCCAAGACGCCATAACCCGTAGCAGGGCAGCAGAAAGAGGATCGCGCACAGCGGCAGCAGCATATAGGCGGTACGGTCAGTACGTCCCAGAACATACAGGAGAGGGTAATACTGCACCAGCGCGTAAGGAACGAAAAAGGTAGTAAGCAGCAGCATCTTTTTCCCGTAAATCCCCAGGGGGTAGACGCCGAATTCCCTCGCTCCGTCCGTAAATATATTCATGATTTCCAGACCCTCGAGGGTGAAGAAGCACAGCGCCGCGTAGATGATGAACAGGCCGGTAAATAAGGCAGTTCCCCCGATCAGCATAAGGACAACCGCCAGCACTTTTGCAGTGTTCCAATGTACTCCGCAATGTCCGATTCCGTAAATAAACACGACAATGGCCTGAAGCATCCGCCCGATTCTCGTCAGCTCAAATCTGCTCCCCAGCACCTGAAGAATCTCATTTCTCGGTCGGATCAGCACCTGATCAAAGCTGCCGGTCCGGATCATCCCAGAAAATGCGTCAAAGCCCCGCGCGGACATCTCGGCGAGGGAGAATTCCAACAGCACAATCGAAAAGCACAGCAGCACTTCATGGTAGGTAAAATCCTTCACCTTATGGAATCGCTGAAACAGGAAATAGATTCCGAGGAACGCGTTGAAGGACACCAGAAACTGTCCGGTCGCGGTCAGGAAAAAGGATTTCTTATATTGCATCATGCTCCGCACGTTGATAGACACATAGTGCCCGTACAGGCGGATTCCGCTTTTTATTTTCTGATACATGTCCGTTACCCTCCTTGCACCGTCACTCTATGCTCCGCATACCTGCTGAGCAGGTAGCCCAAAAGCGTTAATGCAGCCAGCCAGAATAACTGCAGCCATACGGTCTTCTGCATCTGCGCCGCGGGCAGACTTCCACTGTATATCTGCAGCGCCGCATTCTGCATGGCGGCAAAGGGCGAGAGCTCGACAATCGCCCGCAGCTCTTCCGGAAAAAACGGAATCGGTATGATTCCTCCGGAAAAGAAATCCGTCATAGCGACAAAGACCATCCGAAGGCCCTGAGAGGATATGGTAAAAAAGGTGAGCACATACACCAGCATACAGAGGGCAATTGTCACCAGAAGGCCAGCCGTCAGGGTAAAGAGAAAGAGCATAAAGTGCAGGTCGGAGGCGGGGGCCAAAATCCCGTAGGGCGCCGGTAGAAGAGCGGCGACCACGAGAATCGGCAGGCATCGCAGTATGGCTCTGGAGAGCCGGGTTGCCAGGCTTCTGGAAAACCACATGTGATAGATGTGTATCGGCCTGCACAGCTCGTAGGCGATATTGCCGTTTACTATGGTTTGAAAGATCTCATCCTCCATCTGCCATGACGCGAACAGGGCGAGAAACGCCTGTTGAAGCCAGACATAGGAGACGCTCGCCGAAAACGTCATGGGAAACGCCTCAGGGTCAGCCTCGTAGAATGCGTGAAACACCATGATCTGCAAAAAGCCCCACGCAAACTGGGTGGCCACCCCGGCCAGCGCCGCCGCGCGGTATTGAAGCCCCATCGAGAAGCGCAGCCTGAAAAAGGTCAGATATTTTTTCATTTGGCCTCCTCGATGTCGTAGGAGCGGTAGAGTTCTGCAACTGCCTCGTCGATATTGTGATTACCCCGTTTGATGTCGTCCAGCGTGCCGTCCAGAAGAATGCGGCCTTTTCCGATCAGGATGATGCGCTGTGAGAGCGCCTCAATATCCTGCATATCGTGGGTCGTCAGAATTACCGTGGTTTTATGGATTTCGTTTTGTTTTCGTATGAATTCGCGGACGGCGAGCTTGGACACCGCGTCCAGCCCGATAGTGGGCTCGTCCAGGAACAGAATTTTTGGGTTGTGCAGCAGTGACGCGGCAATCTCGCACCGCATGCGCTGCCCCAGAGAGAGCGTTCTCGCCGGGGAGCGCAGCAGCTCCTTTAAATCCAGCAGTCCGGAGAGCTCCTCCACATTGTCGCGGTAGGTGCTCTCC
>CAZNQZ010000403.1:0-2051 GCA_964575245.1 uncultured Lachnobacterium sp.
GTTTTTGCAAAAAAGGAGACCCCCCCTGCCGGGGAATCTCCTCACACTTTCTATCTTAGTCATGATGTCGGGGTCAAAAGGTATTTTGCCCCCGGCTTAATTTTGCCCGTAGTAGGCATTCTCCCCGTGCTTCCGGTAAAAATGCTTGTTCTTAATGCTGTCGGGGGCAGGCTGTACCTGCGGGTTTTGTGCCTCGGTGTTGCGCGCCATTTTGGCAACCTCTTCGAGAACAACCGCGTTGTGTACGGCTTCCGCGGCGTCCTTCCCCCATGTGAAGGGACCGTGGTTCTTACAGAGCACTGCCGGCGTGTAGACCGGGTTGATGCCCCTCTGCTCAAAGGTCTCAATGATGACCGTTCCCGTATTCTTCTCGTAGCCCGCGTCAATCTCCTCCTGCGTCAGGTTCCGCGCGCAGGGGATCGGGCCAAGAAAGTAATCCGCATGGGTCGTCCCGTACAGCGGGATATCACGCCCCGCCTGCGCCCACGCCACCGCCTCAGGGGAGTGGGTGTGCACAATTCCGCCAAGCTCCGGATATCTCTTGTAGAGCTCCAGATGTGTGGCCGTATCGGAGGAGGGCTTGTAACGGCCCTCAACCTTATTGCCGTCCAAATCCATCACCACCATGTCCTCCGGGGTGAGCTCGTCGTAATCCACGCCGCTGGGCTTGATTACGAAATAGCCGCATTCGCGGTCAATCCCGCTCACATTACCCCAGGTATAGGTGATCAGCCCGCGCTTCGGAAGCTCCATGTTGGCATGATATACCTGTTCCTTTAACTTTTCTAACATATACCCTCCGTTTACGCCCAGGCCTTAATGCTCTTGTAGATGCCCTCGCCGTCAAGCCCGTACTTCACCAGCAGCTCATTCGCCGGGCCGGACTCGCCGAAGCAGTCATTGACGCCGATCTTCTTCACCGGGGTCGGACACTTCTCGCTGAGCACGTCGCACACGGCGCTGCCAAGGCCGCCGATCACGGAGTGCTCCTCCACAGTGACAACCTTTTTGCACTTCTTCGCCGCCGCAATGATCAGCTCCTCGTCCAGCGGCTTGATCGTGTGAATATTGATCACCTCCGCGTTCACACCGTCCGCGGCAAGCTTCTCCGCCGCCTCCAGCGCCGAGCTCACGCACAGACCCGTGGCGATGATCGCCAGATCACTGCCCTCGCGCAGAACGATGCCTTTCCCGATCTCAAATTTGTAGTCCGGCTTGTCGTTGATGACCGGAACCGCCAGACGTCCAAATCTCATATAAACCGGCCCCTCGTGCTCATAGGCCGCACGCACGGCAGCCTTCGCCTCGATGTCATCGCTGGGATTGATCACAACCATTCCCGGAATTGTCCGCATTAATGCAATATCCTCGTTGCACTGGTGGCTCGCGCCGTCCTCTCCGACGGAGATGCCCGCGTGAGTCGCGCCGATCTTGACATTCAAATGCGGATATCCAACCGAGTTGCGCACCTGCTCAAACGCACGCCCCGCCGCAAACATGGCAAAGGAGCTGACAAAGGGCACCATCCCTGTCGTGGCAATTCCCGCTGCAATACCTACCATATTGCACTCTGCAATCCCGCAGTCGATATGCCGGTCCGGAAACGCCTTCTTAAAAACGCCCGTCTTGGTGGCAGCGGCAAGATCCGCATCCAGAACCACCAGATTCTCTTTCTCTTTTCCAAGCTCCGCCAGCGCATTCCCATAGCTGTCGCGGGTTGCAATCTTAACTACGTCTGCCATTACTGCTCACCTGCCTTTCTCAATTCCTCCATCGCCTTCTCATACTCCTCATCGCTTGGCGCCTTGCCATGCCAGCCAACCTGATTCTCCATGAAGGATACGCCCTTGCCCTTCACGGTTTTTGCGATGATGGCAGTCGGCATACCCTTGGTCTCACGCGCCTCCTTCATGGCTGCGGCGATCTGGTTCATGTCATTGCCGTCGATATTGATCACATGGAAATTGAACGCTTTAAATTTCTCGTCGATCGGGTACGGGGAATTGACCTCCGTGATCGGCCCGTCAATCTGCAGGTTGTTGTTGTCCACG
>CAZNQZ010000404.1:0-2033 GCA_964575245.1 uncultured Lachnobacterium sp.
GAAAGCATTTTTTTTAATTTGTGGTATAATGTCATAGAAGAAAAAAGAAAGGATGCAACACTATGAAAAAAAAATTTATGCTTGCTGCACTCGCATTATCGACAGCCTGCACCTTGTTGGGTGCGCCCGCTTCGGTTTTCGCCGACGAGCCAAACATTGAAATCGACCTGAACACCACGTACCAGACCATCGACGGGTTCGGTGCCTCCTACACCTGGTACGGCGACTGGCTGCCCTCCAACATCCACGCCGAACAGGGTTTCGACTGGATCTTTGACGACGCGGAGTTCAATATTCTGAGATTCCGCGACCTTCACGATGTCACCGCCAGCAATGAAAGCCAGCTGGCGAAGGACGGCTACAAGGCCTACCGCGCTTACTATGACGCCGCCGTCGCCAGAGGGATCGACCCTCTCGTCCTCGTCACAAGCTGGGGACAGTACCGGCGCGACCTTCCCTTTGTCGCCTTCACGGAAGCGGACGATGAAGGCCACACCTACTACACCCTCGCCAAAAATGCGGACGGCGAATATATGTACGACGAACTGGCGGATTTCTGTGTGGAATCCATCCGGCTTTTCTTTGACGCAGGAATCCCCGTCCACTATTTCTCCATCTCAAACGAGACTGAGCTGCAGGGTCTTGGAAAGGACGAACAGGGGAACGCGCGCAACGAAGCCGGTTTCTTCTTCGGCGCTTCTGAGAACGAGTACCACTGCGCCTACTGGAAGGCACATATCGCCGTCTATGAGGCTTTTAAGGAAGCCTTCGGCGACAAAGCCCCCAGCATCACAGGTGCGGAAGTCATGGCGGACACCGCCTCCCTCATCCATAAATACAACACTTACTTTCAGTATGCCACGCCCGAGTCTGTGGACATGATCGCCCACCACCTTTACGGCTCCGCCAACACCCCGCGCAGCTTCAAGGAGGTCAGCGACCGCTATTACGGAAAATACAAACTCTGGCAGACCGAATTCTATCTCAATGACTACATCAAACAGGCGGAGATGATGGCCAACGAGTTCCTCTACGAAAATATCAATGCCTATCTCTACTGGAACGGCGTCTGGATCGAAGACGACGGCAACTGCCTGATCGAGGTTGCCGGCTACGATAAATCGTCGGAGATCTTCCGCAGAGGCAACCACTACATCATGATGCACTTTTCAAAATACATAAAACGCGGCTACCAGCGGGTGGAAACCGCCAACCAGTCCAACTCCACGGTCGTCGCCTTCAAGGCGCCCGACCACTCAAAACTGGTCATCGTCGCCGTAAACCGGACGGAAAATGAGGACAGCCTGAGCTTTCACCTCGGGGACAATGTCACCGTCAGGGACTCCCTCGCCTTCCGTACCATCGGCGCAGAGAACCGGGACGATTTCCAGTACTGGCAGGACGCGGATAAATTCGCCGCGGAGAAGAATGTCCTTCCGCCCATGAGCGTCACCACCTATGTTCTGGACATCGACGCTCCCGCCCCTGCCGTCGGCGACACACAGACCAAAAACGACGCCTCCGATTCCCAGCCGGAGACGGATGCGCCCGATTCCCAGACGGAAACAAACGCCACTGATACCCAGACAAAAAATGATGGTTCCGATTCTCAATCTAAAACGGATGCCTCCGACTCTTTGGACGCTCCCACAGAAAGCTCCGGTGGAGCACGCATCCTCTGGACCATCGGCATTGTGGCGGCTGCCATCGGCAGCATCATCGCAGCAATTACGGTGATTCATTGTAAAAAAAAGAAAGCGGATTAGAATGATTAATACCCCAGCGCCCCCCGACCAGCGTCATCCTGATCCGCTCCGGATCACCGCTGCGCCTCGCGATGACAATCTGACTGCAGATGCATTCCGGGGCCAGACAGTCTGCGCGTATGCCGGTGGGGCGCAGGGCGTATTCCGGTTCAGGGAGAACTGACAGTCCAGCACATCACTATCTGGTGCGGTATTATGTATCGCATACCTTATTCACCTTTCTTTACCAGATAGGCCACTTGTTCAAGACTCATTTCTCCCATGTCC
>CAZNQZ010000405.1:0-2032 GCA_964575245.1 uncultured Lachnobacterium sp.
AGGGAGGTAACGGATGGATGAGAGAGAGCTTTTGACGCTGGCCCTTGAGGCGAGGGAGCGCGCCTATGCACCCTATTCCCATTGGACGGTGGGGGCGGCGCTCCTTGCGGACTCTGGCCGGGTGTACCTTGGCTGCAACATCGAGAATGCCGCCTATACGCCGACAAACTGTGCGGAGCGCACTGCCTTTTTCAAAGCATTGAGCGAGGGAGAACGGAAGTTTACCGCCATTGCGGTGGCGGGAGGGCAAAAGCACAGCGCGCCGGAGGAGATCTGCGCGCCCTGCGGTGTCTGCAGACAGGTGATGATGGAATTCTGCGACCCGGACCGGTTCCGGGTGATCCTCGGGACGAAGGACGGAGTCCGGGCTGTAATGAAGCTGGGAGAGCTGCTTCCGGTGGGCTTTGGCCCGCAGACCCTTGGCGGACGGGAAAAGGAGTGAGAGAATGGATCGTAAGGAGATTTTGGCGAAGGTAGACCACACGCTGTTGCTGCAGACGGCAACGTGGGAGGAAATACGGGCGCTCTGCGATGACGCCATGCACTATGGCACGGCGTCGGTTTGCATCCCGCCCTGCTATGTCCGGCAGGCGAAGGAGTACATGGGCGGGCGGATGAAGGTGTGCACGGTGATCGGATTTCCCAACGGGAACCACACGACGGCGGCGAAGGTGTTTGAGGCTAAGGACGCGGTGGCAAACGGCGCGGACGAGCTGGATATGGTGATCAATATCGGCATGGTCAAGGCAGGAGATTTCGACGGCGTTCTGGAGGAAATACGGGCGGTCAAAGCGGCCTGTCATGACCGTCTGCTGAAGGTGATCATTGAAACCTGCCTTCTGACGGAGGAGGAAAAAATCCGGCTCTGCCATGTTGTCACGGAGTCCGGAGCGGATTATATCAAGACGTCCACCGGGTTTTCCACAGCGGGTGCGACCTTTGCGGACATTGCGCTCTTTTCGGCCCATGTGGGAGATATCGGGATCAAGGCGGCCGGAGGGATATCCTCTATGGAGGACGCCGAGCGCTTTCTCGCGCTGGGGGCAACCCGGCTTGGGACAAGCCGTATTGTAAAGCTCGTGAAGGCGCAGGAGTGAGGATGTGGAAATGGATCGTTGTTTAGCCGGTAATATGCCAAAGATCGAGCTGCACTGCCATCTGGACGGATCGATTAGCGTCGGCGAGGTTCAGCGGCTGCTGCAGAGACTCGGGGAGGAGCACTCCGCAGAGGAACTGAGAGAACGCCTGCGCGCGCCGATGAACTGTGAGAGTCTGGCACAATACCTTGAGCGCTTTGACCTGCCGATCCGCTGTCTGCAGGATGCAAGGGGACTGCGCGGGGCCGCGCATGATCTGGCATCCGCGGCAGCCCGCGAACATGTGCGCTATCTGGAGGTGCGATTTGCACCTGCCTTCTCGACGGAGAGGGGGCTGTCCGTGCGCGCAGTTTTGGAGAGCGTGCAGCAGGGGCTGTCAGAAGCGGAGAGCGAGACCGGCATCATCACCGGGATACTGGTGTGCGGGATGCGGAATCTGGACATGGAGACGAATCTTGCGATGTTAAAAGAGGCGCGGGAGCTTTATGGCTGCGGCGTGGTGGGCTGCGATCTGGCGGGGGATGAGATGGCGTACCCGACGGCGCGGTTTGCGGATTTTTTCCGGCGGGCTATGGAGTATGGGATGCCCTTCACAATCCATGCAGGGGAGTGCGGCAGCCGGGAGGAAATCCGGACGGCCCTGGCGCTTGGGGCGCGGCGCATCGGACACGGCATTGCCATGAAGGGGGACAGGGATCTGATGAGAACGTGCGCGGACCGGAGGATCGGCGTGGAGCTTTGCCCCACGAGCAACCTGCAGACGAAGGCCATCCGGGATATCGCGGACTATCCGCTGGCGGAATTTATGGAGGCGCACGTGCCGGTGTCCGTGAACACGGACAACCGCACGGTCAGCGGCACCACCTGTACGGAGGAATTCCTGCGCCTGTCCGACGCGGGAATGTTGGATGAGAGCATCTGTGAGCAGATCTACC
>CAZNQZ010000406.1:0-2018 GCA_964575245.1 uncultured Lachnobacterium sp.
CAGCGGCAGATGCAGGTGACGGCACACCTTTTCGCAATCCCGCATCGCGAGGATCAGATCGTCGGAGAGATCCTTCGGGTGCGAGGTCATAAAGCGGATGCGCCAGATTCCCTCAATCCGGTTTACTCTGCGCAAAAGCTCCGCAAAGGGGATGGGGTGGGCAAGATTTTTCCCGTAGGAGTTCACATTCTGCCCCAGCAGCATCACCTCCCTGACGCCGTCCGCCGCCAGCCCCTCGATCTCCCGGATAATGTCCTCCGGCTCCCGGCTCCGCTCCCGGCCCCGCACATAGGGGACGATGCAGTAGCTGCAGAAATTGTCGCAGCCGAACATAATATTCACGCCGGACTTGAAGGGGTACTTCCGTTTCATGGGCAGCTCCTCCACAATCCGGTCCGTGTCCTTCCAGATATCCACAACCATCCGGTCCGACGTTAGCGCGGAGCACAAAAGCTCCGCAAACTTGTAGATATTGTGCGTGCCGAAAATCAGATTGACAAACCTGTAGCTGGTCATGAGTGTCTCCACCACCTTCGGCTCCTGCATCATGCAGCCGCAGAGCGCGATCACCATGTCAGGGTTGTCCTTCTTGCAGCGGCCCAGCGTCCCCAGCCGTCCGTATACCTTGTTGTTGGCGTTCTCCCGGACCGTGCAGGTATTGTAGAGCACAAGATCCGCACTGGACTCCTCCGCGGCCTGCACGCAGCCGATCTCTTCGAGAATACCCGCCAGCTTTTCCGAGTCCCGGGCGTTCATCTGGCATCCGAAGGTCGTCACACAGGCTCTGGGCGCACGCCCGTTTCCCCGCTCAAATTCCCGGACCCACTCCCGGCATCTGGCCATAAAATAGTACTGTCTGTCCGGCTCCTGCTCCGGCGGCTCTGAATTTACATCAATTTTATCGAAATCAATTTCCTGATACATGTCATATCTCCATCGAGACCCGCATTTCCGCCTCCGCCTCCTGCTTGAATTCCTCGAGCTGCACGGGGCTCAGCACCGGGAGCTCCTCAAGATCGTGCACGCCGAAGCTGCGCAGAAACTCCTCGGTGGTGCCGAACAACAGCGGGCGTCCCGGCGCGTCCAGCCGTCCCAGCTCGCACACCAGATTATACTCCACCAGCTTGTTCACCGCGTGGTCGGAGGAAACTCCCCGGATCTTCTCAATCTCCTGCTTGGTCACAGGCTGCTTGTAGGCAATGATGGAAAGCGTCTCCAGAAGAACATCCGTCAGCACACGGCGCTTGGGCTGCTTTGCGATCCGGATCAGATACTCGTACATCTCGCTGTTGGTGCACATCTGGTAAGCTCCGTCCAGCTCCAGGATGGAAACGCCGCGGTCCGCGTGCTCCCACTCTGCCATCATCTCCTCGATGATCGCTTTTGTCTGGTTTTTGTCCAGCTCAATGGCCTCCGCAATCCGCCCGAGTTCCACCGACTCGCCCATCGTAAACAGGATCGCCTCGATAATTGCTTTGTAGTTTTTCTCTTCCATTCTGTTACCTCTCAGGCCGCGATCCTTGAGTCGATCCGGATATCGTCAAAAATGTGTTCCTGCGAAATGAAAATCTTCCCCATCTTGATCAGCTCAAGGACCGCAAGAAAGGTCACAATGATTTCCACCTTGCCGGCCTGTTCCTCCAGAAGGCTGCGAAAACTGAAATGCGCGTGCTCTGCGGCATACGACTCAAGCTCTGCCATCTTCTCCTCCAGCGACACCTCCTCCTTCTCAATTTTGCCGAATTTGGAGCGCAGGGGATCAATCTTGTCCTTCTGCTTTTTCATAATTGTCTTGAATATGTAGTTGAGCTTCGCCAGCGTCACATCGGAGATCAGTTCCTCCATATTGACCGGCTCCTCGTAGGCGAGAACCTCCGCAGGGATTGTCGGCTCCTTGAACAACACGCGCTGGGCGTCGATCTGACGGTCCCGGAGCTCGTAAGCCATGCACTTATACATCTTGTATTCCAGGAGCTGGCGCACCAGCTCCGCCCGCGGATCCCCCTCCTCTTCCTCCA
>CAZNQZ010000407.1:0-2009 GCA_964575245.1 uncultured Lachnobacterium sp.
TTTACAATTTTCGCAAAAAAAGTTGGAAAGGAGAGGCGCATTCCCTTTGAGGTTTCCGCAGATCCGTTTTATTCGGAGAGTAATATCCGTTATTTGGAGCAGAAAATGGCGGATTATAAAGCGGGGAAGCTTAACTTTGCAGAGCACGAATTGATAGAGAACTGATTCTATGCAGACAAATATGATACAGTGGGATTTTAACGCATGGGAAGATTATCTATACTGGCAGAAGCAGGACAGGAAAATTCTCAATAAGATAAATCAGCTTGTAAAGGATATCAGTCGCAATCCATTTGAGGGGATAGGAAAGCCGGAGCCATTAAGAGGAAATCTTGCAGGGTTTTGGAGCAGACGCATTGATGAGGAACACCGACTGGTTTATGCGGTTGAGGATAATAAAGTCTTGATTTTTTCATGCAGAGGACATTATGACAATTAGGGGACGGGAAACCGCCCTCTTTTTGTTCTATCCCGAAATCATACTTGACGTTTGCGCAGAATACTTTCATAATGGAGTAATATGAAATGGAAGGGAAAACTTTATGATCTATCAAAATATTCTGGACGCAGTGGGCCACACGCCGATGATCCGCCTAAACCGTCTTGCGGAGCCGGAGAGCGCGCAGATCCTTGTCAAGTTTGAGGGTCTGAACGTGGGCGGCTCGATCAAGACCCGCACGGCATACAAGATGATCCGGCAGGCGGAGGAGCAGGGGCTTATACACAAAGACACAATTATTGTCGAGCCGACCAGCGGCAATCAGGGGATCGGGCTGGCGCTGATCGGGGCGGTTCGTGGCTACCGGACAATCATTATCATGCCGGACTCGGTCAGCGAGGAGCGGCGCAAGCTGGTGCGCCATTACGGTGCGGAGGTGATATTGATTCACGACGCGGGCAATATCGGGGCGTGTATCGACGAGTGTCTGCAGACGGCGTTGCGGATGCGCGCGGAGAACCCGAATATTTTCGTCCCGCAGCAGTTTGAGAATCCGGCAAATCCCATGGCGCACCGCCATCACACGGGGCTTGAGATCCTGGAGCAGGTTGCGGGCCCCATCCACGGCTTCTGCTCCGGCATCGGAACCGGAGGAACGATTACCGGTATAGGCTCGGTGCTCAAGGCTCAGAATCCGGATATTGAGATTTGGGCGGTGGAGCCGGAGCACGCGGCGATTTTGTCCGGCGGCTCCATCGGTACGCATCTGCAGATGGGGATCGGTGACGGCCTGATTCCGGAAATTCTCGATCAGCAGATATACGATGATATCTACATCGTGACGGACGACGAGGCGATCAACACCGCGAGGGCATTGGCCACCCAGGAGGGCATCATGTGCGGTATTTCCAGCGGCACGAACGTGGCGGCGGCGATCCGGCTCGCGAAGAAGCTCGGCCCGGGCAAGACGGTGGTGACGGTCCTGCCGGATACGGCGGAGCGCTATTTTTCCACGCCTTTGTTTGAAGATGAGTGAGAAAAGGGTTACTATTCGGAGAAAGATGTGTTATAGTAGAGCTTAGGACGATGAAAGGAACAAAAACACATGGGAAGAATTATCGCGATTGCGAATCAGAAGGGCGGCGTCGGTAAGACGACTACGGCGATAAATCTGGCTGCATGTCTGGCGGAGTGCGGGAAAAAGGTGCTGGCGATTGATCTGGACCCGCAGGGAAATATGACGAGCGGCCTTGGCGTCGATAAAAATGAGTTGGAGAACACGGTGTATGAGTTGATGCTGGATGAGTGCACGATTAATGAGAGCATGCAGGACACCGTAGTGGACGGGCTCAAACTGATCGCCTCCAATGTCAATCTCGCGGGTGCGGAGATCGAGCTTCTCGGCATCAACGACAAGGAATACATAATGAAGGGCGCAGTGGACTACATTCGGGACGATTTTGATTTCGTTATCATTGACTGCCCTCCTTCCTTAAATATGCTGACGGTCAACGCGATGACCACGGCGGACACAGTGCTGGTGCCGATTCAGTGCGAATATTACGCGCTG
>CAZNQZ010000408.1:0-1996 GCA_964575245.1 uncultured Lachnobacterium sp.
CAAATAAAGGAGAATCATCCCAAACAAGCGACCATGCTTGAGAATAATAGCACAGCTTCTGAAGCTTCATCGTTGACATAGAGCCAGACTGTTCTAAAATATGTTTTGCTGTATCAAAAACATTTGTCATTTATTCACCCTCCTTCCTAAGATATAATATACCACAACCACCGGATCCTGAACAGCAGGCAAATATCTCTTTTGTTGTTTTCAATCAACCAGTAGTTTAGTCTTTTTATAAGATATCTATATTCCTATTGCCCTGCATACAACAGTACCTCATCCTCTTTTATGCTTTCCAAAAATTCATCCGACAGGCTTCCGGTGGTTAATATATCCACCTTACGCTCCAGAGCCTCCGACACCTCCATATAAAAACCGGACAATGCAAACATTCCTTTCAGTCTGCCCTTATTAATACGGATGTCAATATCGCTCTGGTCATTATAATCTCCTCTGGCGAAAGAACCGAACAGATGCGCCTGTGCAATCTGGTATTTTTCCGCAATAGGCGTTATGATGCTTTTTAATTCATCAATCGAATATGCTTTTGCTCCCATCCCGCATTCCTCCTTTATTGTTATTCCGATTGTGAATGATTTCGCTTGAAAGCCGGTTTGCCAGCGATCTCTCTGCCCTGTTAATCTCCCGCAGTTCTTCTCTATTATATCTGCAGATACAAAGGCGTCCGGGTTCCTTTCCTTCTGTCTTTATATGTCAGATTTCCCGATCCGGCTCTTTTTCCCTTTCGTGGATATACTCCCTTACCGTCATCAGAATCCGCCCCAGCTGGTTAGCGCCTTTTCCATCCACTGTACCCCAGATCCGGTCGCCCCACGCATTCCCTTCCTCCAGGTATGCATCCCCTGTCTCCAGCAGCTTTTCCGCCAGCAGCGGATTCTGCTCGAATTTTGCCTGCACAATCTCATGCATGACCTTTACCTTGATCTGCTCCCAATCCCTGCGCAGAGTAACACTTCGCCCGCATTTCTTCGCTTCGGAAGGATTCATTGCAGTAAACCGTCTGCGTTCTTCCCTGCTGATGCATTTCTGCGCCTGAAATGCCGCCTCATTATTTCCATACGTGAAGCCGTCATAAGTGACCGGAGCCGTGAAAAAGTTGCTCAAAAAATAATAATCTCCCTGAAATCTGTCAATCTTATTACTCACATGTTACCTCTCTTCCGCCTTTGTCTGATTATCTTTATTTTCCTCGTGTTCCAAAAAATATTTATTTTCAGTCAGCCGTTCAGCTCCTACAAACCTCAATGCTTCAAATGCCTTCGGGCTTTTTATGAACACCTGCTGTCCCATGTTTCCCTGACGAAACATGCGCTCAACCTCATCCACAGAGAGCTGATTTTTGAAAAAAATCTCAATCACTGAAATGTAACTGTCATCTGCGCGATAGCCGTTGACACTCCCCATAGCTAAAGCAAGGAGTTTTACGACACATTTGGATAAGGTCAAATCCGTCCTTCTGATTAAAAAATTGAGCCATATGCTAATTTTTTTTATTTTTTTCAGAAAAATTTTCTAAATAGTTGTCTTTATCATTCAATCATAACTCAATTCATCCTTTAAAATTTCGTTCTCTGCTTCGTCATTGTCTATGCGCACCCGGGGCTCAGGCAATAATTCCCTGCCAGCCGAATGGTCATATAAAAACTGATAATAAGGAATACGCTTAACACCGTTTATTTCTTCTGTCATACTCTTCGTCAGAAGAATTTTCTTATACCCATCCGGAAGGATATTCAGATTAATATTCCTCATCCGTTTGTCAGAAACGGACATTTCTATTGCCGTTCCCTCGACGGAAACGTAATCAATTTCCACACCGCTGCTGTCGCGGTATTCAAAACATCCATTTGTCGGCAGAAGGCTTCTTGCATGGCATTCTACAATACTTCCCAGCAAATCTCTCGGTAATTCTGCTGTCATTTTATCTTTTAAGACATTTTCAATCAAATCTATATAAAACATCGGATAATTG
>CAZNQZ010000409.1:0-1979 GCA_964575245.1 uncultured Lachnobacterium sp.
ACCACTCGCGCCCTTCTGTGTGCATGGTCGCGGTGACGCTTATTTCCACTTCTCCACCACGGTAAGTAACCGACCCCTCCTCGCCGTAACTCTCGCCGTTGGCCTTCACCTCCCAATTAGTAAAGGTAATACCCGAGTTGGATTGTTTCATATAGTCAATATAATCCTCGGTGAACAATTCGGCGTTCATCTCACGCATATAATTGTATCCATCATCTTCATCGGAATCGGTACCCCCGTTCTCGATTTCTGATGAGTTTTCGCTAAACGGATCAGAAACCTCGCCAAAAGGCGTGCTGCCCTCTGTGTCGCTACCGTTTATGGTCCCGTCAGAGTTTGTGCAGGCGCATAGAGACAGCGCAAGCGCTGCATGTAATACATAACAAACAATCTTTTTCATATTGTACCCCCAATCAATCCGTTCATGAACCCTTTAATCATTTATAGCTATTTTATATATCACAAAAATACATGATATCAATCATCCAAAATGTTTATTCTGCGGCCAACAATCGCCCGGTTACCGTCTTCATCACCCCATCTGAATAATATCCCTCCGGCATGTCCACGGCGCTATCAGCGATTGCAATTGCATAAACAATATCGTCTGCTTTCAGATTTTCCAATGTCGTACTGTATTTTGCCACAAAACCCTCCTTCCATTCGACGGTAATATAGTCGCAGCCGTCGAGCTTCACCGGTTCGTGGTTTACATAAAAATACACCTTATAAGGGACGGTGACCGCTGGTTTACCACCATAAAGCAGCAGGGTAATATCCGCTTTCCCGTCCTGGATAACGGGTTTTTCTATGGTTGTCGAACACAGCTCAAACGCAAGGGAATGGTGTTCATCTCCTAATGAGGACAAGCGCTCAGCATTCATATATTTCTGTACTTCGGAATCCCGGCCGACAAAATTTTCAAAGGATTTGCCGGAAACAAGCTCGACGGTTTCACAGTCGCCCTCAAGCTTGAACGGAATATGATTAAAAGCCATGCCCTGCGGAGGATCAAAATGCGCCACAGTGCCAAAGGGTAAGTAAAGCGGGTTGTCCATCCACACAAGCGTCAGCGCCAGCTCAGCTTTTTTTGCAAGGTTTTCTTTGGTAAAGCGCGGCGTAAAGCGTATCGAACACTCCTTTGTGTCACCGTCCTTTCCTTCCATTACCACCATGGGCGAGGGGTCAGAATCATTTAATGAGATAATTTGCGGAGTACCGCCCAGAAACACCCGATACCCGGTGGAATGATCGCTTGCGGCTGTGTGCACCGTCGCGGTGAAGCTTATTTCCACTTCTCCCCCGCGGTATATAACCGTTGATTCCTTGTCGAAGCTCTCGCCGTCGGCTTTCACCTGCACATTATCACAGGAAGTACTAGAGTCTCTGTGTTTCTCGCAGTCAATATAATCCTCGGAGAAGCCCCCTCCCCACTCACGCAAAAAATTGTATCCATCATCCTCCTCATATTGGGAATCTGTACCTCCACTTTCAATTCCTGATGAATTTTTCTCGTCAAACGGATCGGAAACCTCGACGAAGGGCGTGTCGCTCTCTGAGTCGCTGCTGTTTATGGTCTCGTCAGAGTTTGCGCAGGCGCAAAGAGACAGCGCAAGCGCTGCACTGAATGCATAACAAACAATCTTTTTCATATTGTATCCCTCCAACCTATAAATTAACAGCTAAGCAACAGCTTAGCTGTTAATTTGTCGAAAGTCAAGCATTTACAATTTATAAATATTACGCGTGCCAAACGCAGTTGTTATATTACTTTCTGAACTGCCGACTTTATGGATGCCTGTAACCCTGACATATGTATTATAACCGTAGGTCACATTAGCATACACATCTACACTATCCAAGTTAGATCCATACGCCTTTTTAGTGGCTATGTTGGCATTGGTTTCTGCATCTTCAAGAAAAATCTCTGCATAAATATAGCCGTATCTCCTGTCCGCCGTAGTAGACGCATAAAAGGT
>CAZNQZ010000410.1:0-1978 GCA_964575245.1 uncultured Lachnobacterium sp.
TCGGTGTGCCCGGAGAGCTCTGCATTGCCGGGGAGGGCGTGGGGCTTGGCTATCTGAACCGCCCGGAGCTCACGGCGGAGCGCTTTGTGCCAAACCCGTTTGCCACGGAGGAAAACCGTCACGGGAAAACCATGTACCGCACCGGTGATCTGGCGCGTTTCCGCAGTGACGGGGAAATCGAGTACCTCGGACGCATGGACACACAGGTGAAGATTCGGGGGCTTCGGATTGAGCTGGGGGAGATTGAGAGCGTCATGGGGAGCTTTCCGGGTATCGGCCTTTGTGCAGTCGCGGATAAGCGGGACGAGACGGGCAGGCAGTATCTTGTGGGCTATTATACCGTCGCAGGAAATACGGAGGAACATAGCGGAACTGCCAGCGGCGGGGCAAAAGGAGCGGTTGATCTGGATGAAAAAGCCCTGCGGGCGCATCTGTCCGCCAAGCTGCCGAAGTACATGGTGCCGAATTACTTTATGCGATTGGATACCATGCCCATGACCGCAAGCGGCAAGACGGACCGGAGGAACCTGCCGGAGCCGGACTGCAGGCATCAGCTGGAGTATATCCCGCCGGTTTCTGAGAGGGAAAAGGAGCTGTGCCGCCTGATGGGAGAGCTGCTGCATGTGGAGCAGGTGGGTGTGACGGATGACTTCTTTGAGCTGGGCGGGGACAGCCTGACGGCGATTGAGTTTCTGGCGAAGTCGCAGGACAGGGGAATATCCTTTGCGTTACAGAATATCTTTGATTACCCCACGGTGCGGCAGTTGTGCGACCACATGGACGCGGGAGCTGAGGAAAAGATTCATTATGAGGCTGCGGATTTTGACAGATATCGGGAGCTTCTTGATAAAAATGTGGTGGATGAGGCTTTCGTTCCGGTGAAGAAATCTCCTGGGAATGTGCTGTTGACCGGGGCGACAGGCTTTCTCGGCGCTCATGTGCTGGATGCGCTGCTTCGGGAGGTGGACGGGAAGGTCTACTGTCTGGTGCGCGACGGAAAAGAAGGCTGCGAGAGGCGCCTGCGGGAGACACTGCGCTATTATTTTGGAGACCGGTACGAGACAGAATTTGCCGGGGAGACGCGGAGGATTATTCCCATTGCCGGGGATATTGAGTCGGAAACGCTGGCGGCAGCCATGCCGGAGGATGTGCAGACCGTGATTCATACGGCGGCGACAGTCAAGCACTACGGCTCCTATGCGTATTTCCACCGTGTCAACGTGGAGGGCACACGGCATGTGGTCAATTACGCAAAGGCTCTGGGGGCGAGGCTCATCCACATCTCTACCCTGAGCGTCAGCGGAAACAGTCTGGTGGACGCGTTTGCGGTTTACCGCTCTAAGGAGGAGAAGTTTTTCAGCGAGACCTCCCTTTACATCGGCCAGCCCTTAGACAATGTCTACATCCACAGTAAGTTTGAGGCGGAGCGGGCGGTTTTTGACGCTATGCTTGCGGGAATGGACGCAAAGATTATCCGGGTGGGAAATCTGACCAGCCGGGCATCGGATTATAAGTTCCAGCCCAACTATGAGCAGAACGCGTTCCTTGCCAGATTTAAGGCCATTCTGGAGTTTGGCCTGTTTCCGGATTACCTGATGCACCTGTATTCCGAATTCTCGCCGATAGACCTGACGGCAGAGGGAGTCGTGAAAATTGCGCTGTACGCAAACAGGCAGACAGTGTTCCACCTGAACAGCAACCGGCCCATTTACTTTGACCGATTTCTGGAGGTGGTGCATGAGCTGGGAATCTCCATGGAAGTGGTGGACAGCGACAGATTTGCAAAGGCGCTGCGCGAAACCGTCCGGGACCGGGGCACGGAATATATTTTTGAGGCGTTTCAGAATGATATGGACGGGCAGGGACGGCTGGTGTATGACAGCAATATTCATATCGAAAATGATTTCACGGTGTGGTTTTTGAGGAAACTGGGGCTGGAATGGAACGAGATTGACATGGAGTATATCCGGGGGTATGT
>CAZNQZ010000411.1:0-1977 GCA_964575245.1 uncultured Lachnobacterium sp.
CTCATCCTCACGGACATTATCCCGTAAAATAACCTCAGAATACCCTCCGTTCGCTTCCTGTTCTGTGTAACCCTCTTTTCTTTCCTCCATACCAAAGAGGAAGTCTAACATGGTCATTTCCATTTTTACCTCCAAGCCACTGCACCGGCCGGTGTTTACCATTTCTTTTGCAGGCCAGCCAATATACCTGTATATTTTCTACTTATAATTCCGTTCTCCCGTTCTGCAGCCCCTCCAGAATGCTCAACGCCGCTTTATTCAACCCCTGCTCCTGCCTTAATAGCGCAAATACTGTTTCCCTGGAGCGCGGCTCCTGTTGCGCGGCATTGCAGTACACGGAATCGAAGGTATCGGCAACGGCAGTAAGCTGTACCTTGATGTCCAGATCCAGCCGTCCGAGCGGATATCCGCTCCCGTCCAGACGTTCATGATGATATAAAATAATGTCCATGACATCCCTGGAAAAGCCGTAAGTCTGCAGCGCCCGCCATCCAATGCTCGGATGTGTCTGTGCCGCCTGAAATTCACCTGCAGTATTTATGCCGCTCGCCTCCCTGATAAACTTCCCGGTTATTTCGCATTTTCCGATATCATGGAGATATCCGCCGATCCCAAGCTGGATCAGGTCATGCAGATTCATCCCGTATGCATTCCCGAGAATTACCGCAAGCTGCGCAACGTGATCGCAGTGCTTATGCAAATCCGACGTATACATTCCCTGAATATCAATCCCGTGATCCTGAATTTCCGTCCGCGCATAGTCCAGACATTTCATTACCACCTGTTCTGCCTCCACTCTGTTCATTTCAAACATTTCTGTTCCTCCCTCTGTCCCGGTTCCAGACAATAAAAAGAGAGCTTCATAAAACCTATGTGATCACATAAATTCTAAGAAACTCTCTGTCATATACTTGTCTCCGCAGAAGCATGAAACCATGCCTCCTGTGTCAAAAGGTGCTTCGCCTTTTCACATATTCATTATATCATTTCTCATAGAAAAACGCAACTGTTTCTTTTATAAATCCATCATATAATCCAGCACATACTTTAACGCAAGTTCAACCGCCTGCTGCAAATGATAAGCAGCATGGTTTAGGATATTCTCATCATCCGCGTTGCTGGCGGTAAGGATACTGGAAACCTCCCAATTTGAATAAGCGATATCAAGCTGTGTCTCTCTCATAGACGAGTACTCCCTTTTTTGCTATCTCTGTTTTTAAACGTTTATCCGCCATAAAATTTGTCCAGAGGTCTATCGGAAAATCAAATGATTTTTTCAGTAATCCGGATTCCTCCTTATCAAGATGAACATAAATATCTACATCACTGTTTACATGGCAGGAAGTTTGAACGCTTGATCCAAATAATGGCACAAATTTTATATTATTATTTTGTTTGAGCACCTCTAATAGCTCGCTTACTTTCTTTTGTTGTAAGGGATGCACAAACATACAGTTTTTAAACGGATTATCTATCATTATATTCCATGCTGTTCGCAACATCTTAACCTCCAGCTAAACATCCAAACATCCTTTTTCACCTAAAATTGTCTCATGGACATCAAATTCCAAAATACCATAGATATGGCTGCCCAGATATTCCGACAATGGCGAAGCGGAATACGAAGTATTTGCTGTATGGACAGTCATTGAAATCAATAATTTCCATTATTCCCCTTTCTCCTTTAATCATAATAAGGATACGGATACTTTTTTACAATGAAATCCCATTGACCCTTTGTCAAAAGCCCTTCCGCACACAGATTTTTGCACCATACATCCACTGCATCCGCGTATTCATCATAAGATCCATCCTGCCTTTTGTCCGCCTCCTCTGTGTCAATTAACAGATTTTTTAATACTGTTGGTATTTTAAAATCAATCACCATATCCTCTTTAATATGCAAAGCCATTGATATCCCACCATTCTATAGCATACTATAATTTTTCTGATCTTCATGCTCCCACTATACCAGAT
>CAZNQZ010000412.1:0-1975 GCA_964575245.1 uncultured Lachnobacterium sp.
TAATCATCAAACGATTTCCCCAAAAAAATTTGAAATTCCTTATACTTGTATAATACAAGGGGGGTCCTATTGATGTCAAGTGATTAACGAATCTTCCCCATACATCACCTTTCGTATGGTTACTATTCACAGCCCAAGGGCCGCTCATAGCAACATTTCGGCAAAAACCGGATTCCCAGGTCGGATGAAAAAGTCCAGTTCCGCTCCGGTGGACGGATGCGCAAAGACCACACGGTAAGCGCAGAGTGCAAGAGCGGTTTCCTGTCCGCGGGAAACACCATATTTTGTGTCTCCCAGCAGAGGCCAGCCGTGGTGCGCCATCTGCACGCGGATCTGGTGATGGCGTCCGGTATGCAGTCGGATATCAAAGCACACCCTTTCGCCTCTCTGCCCTATGACACGGCAGTCCAGAACGGCCTGTTTTGCCTGCGGCGTCCCCTCCGGGACGACGGTTGAACGGTTCGCCCGTTTGTCCGCCAGCAAATAATCGGTCAGACGCAGGCTTTTCCCAACCAGACTCCCGCCCTCTTTAGAGTTCCCCACAGCCATCGCATAATAATGCTTGCCGATCGCACGGCTTTTCACCTGTCCGGACAGATTCGCCGCTGCCTTTTGCGTCTTTGCGAACACCAGAAGCCCCTCCACCGGCTGATCCAGCCGGTGTATCACGCCGAGATACGGGGTCTCTCCCCTTTCCGCGCGGTAATTTTTCAGAAGGCTTACCATGTCCTGCTGCCCCACGCTCTTTGTCTCCGTGGCAATGCCCGTCGGCTTGTGGCAGACAATCAAATCCCTGTCCTCATAAATAATATCCGGTTCCATGACCAAAGCCCCTCCATTCCTACAGCACGCCGAAATACGCGCAGAGCGCCAGCTCCATCGCCAGAAAAACAAGGCCTGACGCCGTAAAATACGCGAGATATTTCCCCCGTGGCACATCCTTTTCCCTCGCGATGTATTTGAAGCTGATCAGACTGGCCATGGACGCGATCAGAGTGCCGAGGCCCCCGAGATTGACCCCGATGATCAGCTTTTCGTAATCCGAGGTAAAACCGGACAGCAGCAGAGCCGCCGGCACATTGCTCATGACCTGGCTGGACACCACCGCCGTGAGAACCTCATGCCCGTCCATCACACGGCGCAGGAAACTGCTGAACGCCTCCATGCGTCCGAGATTTCCGATAAATACGAAAAATCCCACGAAGGTCCCCAGCAGCGAATAGTCCACCTGCGCGAGCGCTCCCCGATCCACGATCAAAAACACCGCAAGCACTGCGGCAAAGGCCAGCGCGCAGGGCAGAACATGCGCCACCACCAGCAGGCAGAGCACAAACAGCAGCAGATAAAGGGCCAGCCTTGCCGGTTTCTCAATGCGAGAGCTGCCTGCTGCCTTCTCCTGCGGAGAAGCCTGTGATCCGCGCGCCCGGCGCGCAATCACGCCGCACCACAGCAGAATCAGCGCAAGAGCCGCCCCTCCATAGGGGAGCATCAGCGCAACGAACGCGCCCACGCTGATTTCCGCCTTACCGTACAGATACAAATTCTGCGGGTTTCCGATGGGCGTGAGCATACTCCCGAGATTTGCGGCGACCGTCTGCATTGCAACCACCGGGATCAGCAGTTGGCTGTCACCGCTCCGCCGCAATACGATGACCGCGAGGGGGACAAAGGTGACGAGCGCCACATCGTTGGTAATCACCATTCCGAAAACAAAGCACAACAGAACCAGCAGCATTACGATCTGCCAGCGCCGCGTCGCCCTTGACAGCAGCCTTCCCGCCAGCCAGTCAAACACACCGATCCGGCTCATCCCCGCCACAACGGCCATCAGGCAGAACAGAAGCGCCAGCGTCCGAAAATCAATATATGCTATGTAACCGCCATCCGGGTGCACCCACAGCATCGACAACAGCGCAAGCAGCACGGCGATCACCAGCACCGTTTCTTTTTTTATAAAGGATATCATTTGTCTTTG
>CAZNQZ010000413.1:0-269 GCA_964575245.1 uncultured Lachnobacterium sp.
GGCGCTGAATGCGGACGCGGTGATCGGCGTCAAGTACGGGAGCTCGCAGGTGATGAACGGTGCGGCTGAGGTCATTGCTTACGGCACGGCGGTCAAAGTTCTGGCTGCGAAGTAGCCGGGGCATCCATCGACACAGATCAACACAGATAATGGAGGAAATGATTATGGAAATTGGTACTGTAAATACGGCAAGCATGTTGGGAATGGTGTTTGCGCTCGTAGTGGGCATCGTCCTGCCGATTGTGCTTATGATCCTTGTCTGGAAAAAG
>CAZNQZ010000413.1:279-1952 GCA_964575245.1 uncultured Lachnobacterium sp.
CGGGTGCGAAAATCTCCACATTCTTTATCGGATGTGCGATCTTTGTCGTGTTTGCTCTGGTGTTGGAGTCGTTTATGCACGCGGTGGTACTTGGGTTTACCGGAACCGCGGTCACCGGAAACATCTGGCTCTACGCCCTGTAC
Organism: uncultured Lachnobacterium sp.; assembly: GCA_964575245.1. Taxonomy (GTDB): domain Bacteria; phylum Bacillota; class Clostridia; order Lachnospirales; family Lachnospiraceae; genus Roseburia. Next base: position 423 of record CAZNQZ010000413.1, read on the forward strand.
GGCGGTCTGGCGGCGGCTCTGTTTGAGGAGACCGGCCGGATCGTTGCCATGAAATTTTTTATGAAGGATCGCCTGGATATGCCGAATGCCCTGATGTATGGCGTGGGGCACGGGGGGATTGAGGCAATACTGATCCTCGGCATGACCAGCATCAGCAATCTGGCGACTTCCACAATGATCAATTCCGGGGCGCTTGAGAGCGCGCTGGCGGCCATGGATAAAACGGTCGCCAACACGACGCTGGAGCAGCTCTCCGTGCTATGGACCACTCCATCCTATCAGTTCTATCTCGGAGGAGTGGAGCGTATTTTTGCGATCGCGTTACAGATTGCCCTGTCGGCTATCGTATTTCAGTCGGTTAAAACCGGAAAAAAGGACATCTGGTTTCTTGCGTTCGCGGTACATTTTCTGGTTGACGTGGTGACGGTAGTGGCCGCAAAATACCTGCCGACCCTTGCCGTGGAGCTTCTGGTGGGCGTGATGACGGTCGCAGGAGTCTGGATAGCAATTCGGCTGACACGGCGGGAAACGGCGTCAGAAATTTGACCCGTTCCATCCCCAGCAGTTTACAGCCTGATATTTGACGTAGATATGGTCCGGAGCGATGCCGAGTACGTCCTGATAGATGCTGCAGATCTGGGCGGTTAGTCTGGAAAAAGCGTCCGGATTCTCTGAGCCGAAGACACTGACCTCCACAAATGCGGCGGGCTGCGAATTGTCCCCGCGGAAGTAGAGGGAGGTCTCCGGCTCAAATCCTACCATGAGCCAGTTTTCCGATTTACCCGGAATCAACTCGATTGCCTTTCCGAGCTTTGTTTTGATACTGGCCTCCTGTTCCGCGGAGAGCGGAGTGCTGATTTTGGAATTGATAAAGGGCATAATGCGTACCTCCTTTGAATTTTCCATATTATAGCACAGTGAAGGTGCGGCGTGCAAATTTTTTATTATTCAGGCTTCTCATAACGAAAGGAGCAGCGTAGTTATGACAGAGTGGTTAGAAGCAGAAAGCTTACATTACCTGTTTCATTACAAAAAAGATTCCTTCGCTCATAAAAGCATTTCCAAAATCATGGAAGAGCAAGAACAGCGCATCCGTGAAATTCTCAGATTTTTCCCAGTTGCCCTCCCGGGAAAGTTTGCTTACTGGCTTTGCGATACAAGGGAAGAAATTGCAGAACTGACAGGCTATGAACCGACAAACGGTCTTTTCTGTTGGGAGGATGACAATGCGGAAAAGGTCAGCCTATATGCTGTGTACAATGAAACCTTGCAATGTATTGGCTATCACGAGGAGACTCATGCCGTCGCACATTTTCTGAATGAACCTTCTTCTTCCGCCTTAGCCGAAGGCGTTGCAGTATTCATGGATAGAACATGGTGGGGGGTAGATATTTATTTGTGTACTCATCTATACTGTCTTGCCGGGAAATATGTTTCTGTGGAGGCTTTGATTTGCGACAGGCAGGAAAACGGCGATGAGTATTTTTGGTATGTAGACTGTGGGATCTCTTATCCCTGCATGGGGGCTTT
>CAZNQZ010000414.1:0-1923 GCA_964575245.1 uncultured Lachnobacterium sp.
TTAATGCTTGAGGAGCATTTTTTCGGAGGTTCTGATTCGTGAAAACAGTAGTTATGGCGAGGGGATTCGATCTTCTTCATAGCCATCCTGCAGGTTCAGAAAGTGATGATTGGGAGAGAAAATGATTGTTACTTCTCCAGAATAGTAAATTTCCCCTTGTTTTTTCATTTTCTTAGTGTTATGATATGAAAAAGCAGATTTCTTAGCAGGCATGGCAGTTGAAGCATGCTCTTTGTATCCTGTGGTGTTTGACATCACCTGCGCAGATCACAGCCCGAGTAATAAGAGGATGATCTGCTCCATAAAATAATTGATAATCCTGAAATTCTTGCTTTTACCCCATTTTTATTACAATTGAGAAAAGCAGGGACGAGGGAGAGGCGAAGGCCTCCTGTATTCCTGCACCATGTACGGGAGGTGTTTTATGAAAGGAAATCGAGAGTACAAGAGTGATGTGTTTGCCATGCTGATGCAGGATCCGCAGAATGTGCTGGATCTGTATAATGCGGTGAATGGGTCGAATTATACGGACCCCAGTCTTGTAGAAATTAATACTTTGGATAAGGGAATTTCTTTGACCGTGCGCAACGATGCTTCGTTTGTTTTGGACATGCATCTGAGCATATACGAGCATCAGTCTACGATCTGTCCGAATATGCCGATACGGAGTCTGGTCTATTTTTCGAGTATTTTGGAGGACATGATAAAAGGGCGCAATATCTACGGGCACAGGCTTGTGAAAATCCCCACGCCGCACTTTGCGGTCTTCTATAACGGCGACAGGGATCAGCCGGAGGTTTATGAGCAGAGGCTTTCCGATGCGTTTGAGCATCCTGTGGACCGCCCGGAGGTGGAGCTGATCTGCACAATCTACAATATCAACTATGGAAAAAATGCGGAGCTGTTAAAGAAATGCAGGTTTCTGTGGGAATACATGATTTTTGTAGATTATGTGAGGGATTTTTACAGAGAGAACGATTACAGGGAATTAGGCGGCTGCATCGAACAGGCGATTGACCGTTGTATTGAGGAGGATGTGTTGCGCCGATTTTTAATTGATCATCGCTTGGAGGTGGTGAAGGTGGTACAGCTGGATTACACATTTGACAGGCAGATAGAGCTTGAGAGAATCGACAGCCGTGAGGAGGGGTATGCGGAAGGTCGTATAGAGGGCCATGCGGAGGGTCGTGCGGAAGGTCGTATAGAGGGCCATGCAAAAGGCAGGCAGGAGGGCGAAGCCCTCAAGACCATTCGTCTGATCGGCAAAAAGGTCAATAAGAAAAAATCTCTGGAACAGATTGCCTCGGAGCTGGAAGAAAATCCGGAAGATATCCGGCTGTTGTATGAGATTGTCTGTTCCAATGCACCTGAATATAATGTGGATCGGATTTATCAAACCTATTTAAAAAGAACACAGGAGAAGGGCAGTAAAGAGCGTATAAATTTATAACAGAGAAATCCTTGTATTGTCTTTATTTTCGGACAATGCAGGGATTTTTTATATGCGCAGATCTACAAAAGGAAGATGTCTGCTTTATGCATATAAATAGTCAGTGCAATAAGGAATCAAATCATGAAGCCAGGATTAAAAAACACATTGAATTACTCATACAACGATATCCGAAACTGGAGGGCATAGCGCCCTCCATTTTTTCTGCTTATAAGCTGCTGGAAACCTCTTATGAACAAGGCGGAAAGCTGCTGGTGGCGGGGAACGGCGGTTCTGCGGCTGACTCGGAGCACATCACGGGGGAGCTGATGAAACGCTTTAAATCTCCGAGGCCGATTGATCCTGCCCTTGCCGAGAGGCTGATATCCATAGATCCGGTCAGGGGGGAGGCGTTAAACCGCAATCTGGAGCAAAGTCTGATGGCGATCCCTCTGGTTGCCCATGAAGCACTGTCAACTGCCTATATCAACGAT
>CAZNQZ010000415.1:0-1914 GCA_964575245.1 uncultured Lachnobacterium sp.
CCTCAAAAGTAAACGATATTCCGCTCGTGAAGTCATCATGCGGTAAGGTTCGCGATTCTTTTTTGTCACAAGATCGTCGATCAACACGCCGATATAAGCCTGTGACCGGCTGAGAATCAAAGGAGGCTTTTCCATAATTTTTCTCGCGGCATTGATTCCCGCAATCAATCCCTGTGCCGCTGCCTCCTCATAGCCGGAGCTGCCGTTGAACTGACCACCCGCAAAGAGACCTGAAAAATTTTTAAATTCCAATGAGGCATAAAGCTGGTTCGCGTCAATACAGTCGTACTCGATTGCATAGGCATTGCGGACAATCTTCGCATTCTCCAGTCCCGGCAGCGTGCGATACATCTGATACTGCACATCCTCAGGCAGAGAGGAAGACATTCCGCTGATATACATCTCATTCGTGCCAAGCCCTTCCGGTTCCACAAAAATCTGATGTCTGTCTTTATCCGCAAACTTCACAACCTTGTCCTCAATGGAAGGACAATAACGCGGACCGGTTCCCTCAATGATACCCGCATAGATCGGGGAACGATCCAGATTGTTCCGAATAATTTCATGGGTCTGCTCGTTGGTATAGGTAAGCCAGCAGGATACCTGCTCAATCTGTACATCCTTCGGATCTGTGGTAAAGGAAAAGGGTGTGACATGTTCATCCCCAAACTGTTCCTCCATTTTTGTAAAATCAATGCTTCTCCTGTCAATTCGGGCAGGAGTTCCCGTCTTAAACCGCCGCACTTTAATTCCATGTGCTATGAGGGAGTCTGTCAGATAATTAGCAGCGGAAAGACCGTTCGGGCCCGTATAGGTAATCATCTCTCCGGTCAGGCAACGCGCTTTCAGATAAGTCCCAGTACAAAGGATGACCGCCCTGCAGCGATAGAGGCCTCCAGAGACAGTTCTGACCGCAGAAACCTCTTGGATACTATCATCATTTAAGTTATTTATTTTACATTTAATATTTGATTTTTGGTCGGAATTCTTATTTTCAGTGTCGTTTTTTGTCAAAAATTCGTTCAATTCTCTGCAATTCAGGATCTCCGCGACCTCTGCCTGACGGATTGTCAGGTGATCTGTATTTTGAAGAGTTTTCCGCATTTCTTTTACATATTCCGCTTTATCTGCCTGTGCGCGGAGAGAATGTACTGCAGGACCCTTAGATTGATTCAACATTTTTGACTGGATAAAGGTTTTGTCGATATTCTTCCCCATCTCACCGCCCAGCGCATCAATCTCCCGAACCAGATGTCCCTTCGAGCTTCCCCCGATGTTTGGATTACATGGCATCATCGCCACGCTCTCAATACTGACTGTAAAGATGATAGTCTCAAGCCCAAGGCGTGCACAGGCAAGCGCCGCCTCACATCCGGCATGGCCTGCACCTACTACCACGACATCATAATACTCCTCTATATAAGGAATTCTCTTTTTTTGAATTTCACCATTTGTATTCATTTTATTTCCCCATACAAAATTCTGAAAAAATTTTCTCGACCAGGTCGTCCTCCACTGATTCCCCGATCAGATTGCCGAAGGCCTCATAAGCGCTCATTAGATCAATGGAGTAGAAATCCTCCGGCATTCCATCCGCGATGCTCTGCCTCACCAGCTCAAGATGTCTTTTTGCAGTCTCCAGCTCGTTTTTCTGCCGGGCATTGATTGCATAGCACTCGTCATTAAATGAAATTTCCCCCTGAAAAAACATTTCCTCGATTGCTTTTTCCAACTCACTGATCCCGGTTTGCTCCTTTGCGGATACCGAAATAATCCGGTGCCCTAAATGCGCTTTTATCTCTTCCACTTGCACTGCAGCGTCCAAATCTGACTTATTCAGGAGAACGATTGCCCTTCTGTCAGCAATCAAACGCATAATTTCACAGTCATTTTCATCAAGTTTTTGATAAGCAT
>CAZNQZ010000416.1:0-1895 GCA_964575245.1 uncultured Lachnobacterium sp.
AAGTACAAGGATCTTTTGGACATCGCGGATACCTATCGCAAGCTCTCGGACTATAAGCTGATTTTCACCAAGCTGGACGAGACCACAACCTACGGGAATATTCTCAACATCAAGCTGTACACACAGGCTGATTTATCCTATGTAACCGACGGACAGAACGTTCCGGATGACATTGAGGTCTTTGACACACAAAAGATTGTCAAAAAGCTGCTGGGAGGCAATGAGTAATGGATCAGGCACAACAACTGCGCAATGCTGTAAAAAAACATAGCCAGAATAATACTACGGCCAGAGTTGTGACTGTCCTGAGCGGCAAGGGCGGCGTCGGGAAATCCAATCTGGCCGTGAACCTTGCAGTCCAGCTGAGAAAGGCGGGCAGGCGGGTCATTATTTTTGACGCGGATCTCGGACTGGCCAATGTTGAGGTCATGTTTGGCGCCATTCCGCAATATAATCTTTCAGACCTGATTTACCGCGGAAAGTCCATCCGTGAGATTATTACCCCGGGACCGATGGAGATCGGCTTTATCTCCGGGGGGTCCGGGATTCTTGACATGAACAATCTCGATCGGGATCAGATTTTGTATCTGGTCAAATCGATTGACGAGCTCAACGACATGGCGGACTATATCATCATAGACACCGGGGCGGGAGTTTCCGATCAGGTGCTGTCGTTTGCGCTGGCGAGCCCGGATGTCTTTCTGATTGCGACGCCGGACCCCAGCTCCCTGACGGATGCGTACTCGCTGCTGAAAGCGCTCTACCGCAACCCGAATTTTGCGCAGGACGCCACCACGGTTCATGTGATCTCCAACAAGGTACTGTCGAGGGAGGAAGGACAGATGGTGTATGACAAGCTCAACTCCGTCGTCGCGCAGTTTCTGCACGGGGAGCTGAACTATCTCGGCATGATCCCGCAGGACACTGCGCTGGAAAAGGCGGTCCGCCAGCAGAAGACGGTCTCCCTGACGGACCCGGGAGCGCGTTCGTCCAAGGCATTTGAAGTGCTGGCGGCAAATTTTTTGAACGGGACGCACGAAGAGGTTCCCATTGGCCGGAGTATTGCACAGATTTTTACGGATTTATTTCTGAATCGCAGATAGGAGCGTGACATATGGTACTTACAGACGTGATTAAGCCGGGAAACCGGATTGAAATCCAATCGCAGCAGGATGCAAACTATATGGAGGATATGGGCCAGAATACAGCCGTCTGCCAGAGCAGTGTGGCGGATATTTTTTCGGATGCGGAGCTCTCCATCGACATGCCCATGCAGGGGCAGAAGATGATCCTCTTTCCGGTTGGGGCGGACTGTGATATGGTTTTTTTCGGCGCCGGCGGGATGTACCGCTGCACGGCGACCGTGAAGGGGCGCTCCCGGGAGGGGCAGCTGTATTTTCTCACCGTGGTCCTCAAATCCGAGCTTCGAAAGTATCAGCGGAGGGAGTATTTCCGGATCGAGTATCTGGCGAATGTCAAATACTATGTGATTCCGAGGCGCGTCGCGGAGCTGCCGACGACGGATCTGCTTTTGGATGAGTTGGCCGGGGGGGAGGCCCAATATGAGCTCGCGTCCGGCATGATGCAGGATATCAGCGGGGGCGGCATCCGCTTTTACTCCGAGCGGAAGCTTGAGAGGGATTCCTTTCTGATGATAACGGTTCATCTCGAGGGGGAGCGGGTCAGGGAGAACCTGTATCTGGTCTCGCAGATCGTGGACTGTGCGCCGCACAAGACCTTGCGCGGCCAGTTCAGCTGCCGGGCCAAGTTTTTGTACAAGGATCTGAGGGACCGGGAAAAAATAGTTCGGTTTGTCTTCGAGGAAGAGCGAAGAATACGTCAAAAAGAAGTCGGTGATTGATTATGAAAAAAAATATTTTAGTTGTTGATGACTC
>CAZNQZ010000417.1:0-1892 GCA_964575245.1 uncultured Lachnobacterium sp.
AATTTGCCGAGCTTTCTAAAAATTTTGCGCCTGATGTTGGCATTACGGTGTGCGGAACCTATCAGGAGGACTCGTCCTTTAAGATGGATTACTATTATCCCTATATGATTGGTACGAGCCTTACGACGAGAGAGCAGATTGATGTAGAAAAACATGCGGACAAGGAATCCTATGCCGGTGTCTGCGATGAGCTGAATCTCGGCGTGACACTGATCTTTTATCTGCAGAATGTGGCGGAGTATCTGGCGGATTACTGCCGGCGGGCATCCGGTGTAAACTACGGCGCAATGCTGGCGGGTTTGTCCGTGGACGGACGGATTCTCTTTCCGGTTCGCGGCGGTGTGCGCGGGGAAAAGGCGAATGTTCAGAACGGCGAAGGCCGCAGCCATCTGATCGTGCAGGCGCGCGATGGCGATGATGATGCGATTGAGAACCTGACACTGGGAGATATGGATGCTTATGCGATCCTTTCACAGCGTATTGCGAAGGAGGATATTTTGTCCATTGTCAGGACTACTTTTATGCCGTATGGCATCGAGAGCGACCAGTACAGCATTCTGGGGGAGATTCTGGATGTGACGCGTCTGGAAAATTGTGTAACTCATGAAAAAATGTATGGACTAAAAGTATGCTGTAATGATATAATCTTTCATATATGTATCAATGATAAAGATCTGCTGGGGGAGCCGGATATCGGCAGGCGCTTTAAAGGGAGCGTCTGGCTGCAGGGGCGTCTCTGCGCAGAATAAGTAAGTTCCGTTAGTTAAATGGATATAATAAGCGCCTCCTAAGCGCTAGTTGTGGGTTCGATTCCCGCACGGAACATTTTGATTACTGAAAACGTGGTTGCTATTCGCGAAGTTTTCGGAGGGAGTACATATGAAGAACAAAGGTTCAAAGGCGCGGCTGCAATTGGTCTTTGGGGTACTGTTTTTTGCGCTGATGCTGATTGCAGAGATCTATGCGATGATCCAGATGCCCAAACAGTTTCTTTTGATTGTAGGGCTTGCACTGCTTGCGCTGATCAGTCTGTATCTGGTGGTTGACGCGGTATTTTCCCTGCGGGAGCAGAAGGAAGACCGCCGCGAGGAGCAGTATGAAAATATTTTTAAGTCGGAAAAGGCCTCTTACCTCATGCTCAAAAAGCATTTTGGGGAGATTGAAGATAAGCTGGATTATCTCGAGCAGAATGCTAAAATTCCTACGGAGGAGATTATCAACGCCCAGAAGGCGGTTGCCAAGGTCATTATCGGCCGCAGCAAGGAGAACGCCGATGCGATTATGGGATCGAACGAAAACCTCGTAGAGCGGATAGATACTTTGGCGGAGCGGTTAGATGATCTGGCAGCGGGTATTGCAGACAGCCGCGAGATTTCGAGGGAAAACCGTGATGTTGTTGAAGAGTTGTTGCGCGGAGAGCGTGAGACGATTCTGGAAGGCCAGAAGGCGATCAATCAGTTAAGTGATAAATCCCTGCAGCTGCAGGGACAGAACCTTGTAGTTAATCTGAAAGATATGGAGCTGCGACTAAACACCTCGATCATGCAGCTGCAGCAGGTCATGGCGCAGGTGCCGCAGTTTATTGCCCCTGCTCCTATGCAGATGCCGCAGACAATGCCTCCTGTGAGTGAGGAGACGTCGATGCCTCAGGCGGCTGCAGAGCCCATATTGGAAACGGAGGCGGCGCTGGAAGAGCTTACACCGGAGCCGACAGTGGAAGAGTTGATACCAGAGCCGGAAGCGGAGCTGGAAGAGCTGATACCGGAGCCGGAAGCGGTGGCGGAAGAGCTGATACCGGAGCCGGAAGCGGCTGCGGAAGAACTGATACCGGAGCCGATGGTGGAGGAGAAGCCGCCGATGCCGGATCTGTCGGACCCGAACAAGCCGATGAG
>CAZNQZ010000418.1:0-1882 GCA_964575245.1 uncultured Lachnobacterium sp.
TGCAATCGAGTAGGGGAGATTTTCTCTCCCCTCTCACACCACCGTACATGCCGTTCGGCATACGGCGGTTCAACATAACTTCAAGGCATGACGCTCATTGTAATAGTCAAGGCAACTTACAAGTCCCGCCTTTGCAAGCACCTCTTTGGATACTGCCCGCTTGAGACATGACTTTGTGGCTACGAACTGATAGTGGTCGCCCCATTGTGACGTTCGCTTCGCCCAGTATGGCTCGATGCCTAACTTCTGTAGCCCCCATTGCCGTTTCTTCGGCACTTTCCATTGTTTCCAGATAATGACCCGAAGCCTTGTCCTTAGATGTGCGTCTATCTCTGCCATTGCCTTTTTCATAGAGCAGAGGGCGTAGTAGTTAATCCACCCTCTTGTCACCCGGTTGATTTTCGCAATCTTCCCCGTGACTGTTCCAGGCATTTTCCTACAGGTCAATTCTTTCAGCTTGCGCTTGAATTTCGCTACAGAATCTTGGTGCGGTCTGCACTTCCATTCTTTTGCTCTGTTGTCCTTGTAGAAGCCAAAGCCAAGGTATTTCAACTTCTGCGGTCTCGTGATGTGGGTCTTGGTCATGTTGACCTTTAGCCCCAGTTTTCTCTGAATCCAATCCGTCACTGTCCGCATGACACGCTTCGCACTCGCTTCGCTTCTCACCGCTATCACGCAGTCATCGGCGTATCTTGTAAACCGAAGTCCTCTCGCTTCCAGTTCCCTGTCCAGTTCGTTCAGCATGATGTTCGATAGCAGTGGTGACAGGTTTCCGCCCTGCGGCGTGCCGAGTTTCGTTTCTTCGTATCCCTGCGGCGTCATGACCCCTGCTTTGAGGTATCTGCGGATGAGCGATTCCGTGTCGCCGTCATTGATTATGTCGTGGACAAGGCTCATTAGCCTGTCCTGCGGCACGTTGTCGAAGAACTTCTCCAAGTCGATATCAACTATCCACTCATAGCCCTCATTCAGATAGGTAAGCAGTTGCCTGATTGCCATTTCACAGCTACGGTTCGGCCTGAAGCCATAGCTCCATTCCGAGAACATCGGCTCACACATCGGACTTATCACCTGCACGATGCCTTGCTGAATTACCCTGTCCATTGCAGTCGGGATTCCGAGGTTTCTCACTCCTCCGGCTGGCTTGGGTATCTCTACCCTCCTGACCGGCAGGGGCTTATACTCCCTCTGCCTGATTTGCTCCCTGATACCGTTCCAGTTCCCTTTGATATAATCTCCGAGTTCTTTGATAGTCACTCCGTCAACGCCTCCTGCGCCCTTATTGGCACAGACACGTTTATAGGCTGTGTTCATGTTGTCATTTGACAGTATCTTCTCCAACAGTTCCGACATTGCCTTGTGTGCTCTCTCCTTTCCGTTCCCATGGATTCGCCCTAAGTGGTGCAGTACCTGCTCATTTACGTTTCGCCATTCCTGCTGTCAGGTATTCCATGTGGCATACATTTGATTACACGGTTACGTTGTTCAGCCCTTTGGCACAGCCCATTTCAGAATCATGCCTACTACGGCTTCTGCTGACTTCTCACGGCAAATCATTTTTCAACCACGACCAGGTTATTTCGACCGTATAGTCGTGTCCGTGAGACCTCACGGGATAAGCCTGCCAGTCTTTCCTCGTCTGCCTGCCTGATTTACGTCTACGGGTTACGGTTGCCTTTTGGACTTCACCGCTTTTAGCCAGCTTATCCACCGCAAACGCCTTAATATCAGGTTTCTGTTCGTCAGGCTACGATTTTGCTATCCCTTCTTCCCGCCTACACCTCACGGTGCAAACCTTGGGAGTCGCTATGGGGTTCGTTGGCAACTACGCCCTTTGTGGACTTTCACCACAGACTGACGGCATGCCCGTCATACTAAAAAA
>CAZNQZ010000419.1:0-1878 GCA_964575245.1 uncultured Lachnobacterium sp.
TCCGAACATCTCGGCAAGCGGTACATAGCCCCGCACAATCTTGCCTCCGCCCAGATCATCCATACCCTCAATGCGGCCGCGGCGGGAATTGATGTCGCCGATGACGTCGCCCATATACTCCTCAGGCATGGTAACCTCAACCTTCATGATCGGCTCAAGGAGAACCGGCGCTGCCTTCTGCATTGCCTCCTTGAAGCACATGGAGCCTGCAATGTGGAACGCCATCTCAGAGGAGTCAACCTCGTGATAAGAGCCGTCATACACAGTCGCATGAACGCCGACTACAGGGAAGCCGCCCAGAGAGCCCGCCTTTGTAGCCTCCTCGATACCCTCGCCGACCGCCGGGATATATTCCTTCGGAATCGCGCCGCCGACCACCTCAGTATCAAACTTAAACAGCTCCTCACCGTTGGCATCCATCGGCTCAAAGCGCACCTTGCAGTGGCCGTACTGTCCGCGACCGCCTGACTGCTTGGCATACTTGTACTCCTGATCCACCGGCTTCGTAAAGGTTTCCTTGTACGCAACCTGCGGAGCGCCCACGTTCGCCTCAACCTTGAACTCGCGCAGAAGACGGTCTACAATAATCTCCAGATGAAGCTCGCCCATACCTGCGATGATGGTCTGGCCTGTCTCCGGATTGGTGTGTGCGCGGAAGGTCGGGTCTTCCTCTGCAAGCTTGGCGAGAGCCTCGCCCATCTTTCCCTGTCCCGCCTTGGTCTTCGGCTCGATGGCGAGCTCGATAACCGGCTCCGGGAACTCCATGGACTCCAGAATAACCGGGTGCTGGTCGTCACAGATCGTATCGCCCGTGGTTGTAAACTTAAATCCAACCGCAGCCGCGATATCACCGGAGTAGACGACGTCCAGCTCCTCTCTCTTGTTCGCGTGCATCTGCAGGATACGCCCGATGCGCTCCTTCTTGTCCTTTGTCGCGTTCAGCACGTAGGAACCCGCCTTGCAGACTCCTGAGTAAACGCGGAAGAACGCCAGCTTGCCCACGAAGGGGTCTGCCATGATCTTGAAGGCAAGAGCGGAAAACGGCTCATCGTCCGAGGAATGCCTCTCAATCTCATTGCCCTGCAGATCGACGCCCTTGATGGACGGGATATCGGTCGGGGCAGGCATATACTCCAACACGGCATCCAGGAGCTTCTGCACGCCCCTGTTGCGGTAGGCGGAACCACAGCATACCGGAACAGCAGTACACTCGCAGGTCGCCTTGCGGAGAACGGCCTTCATCTGTTCCATGGAAGGCTCCTCTCCCTCTAAATACATCATTGTCAGGTCATCATCCAGCTCGCAGACCTTCTCGACCAGCTCATTGCGGTACTCCGCAGCGCGGTCTGCCATATCTCCAAGATCATCGGTGACTGTGATGTCATCACCCTTGTCGTCGTTATAGATATAGGCCTTCATCTCGAACAGGTCAATGATTCCCTTAAAGTCATCCTCCTTACCGATTGGAAGCTGGAGAATGATCGCGTTTTTACCTAATCTTGAACGGATCTGCTCGACGGCTCCGTAGAAGTTTGCGCCCAGGATGTCCATCTTGTTGATGAACGCCATACGCGGTACGTTGTAGGTATCCGCCTGACGCCACACATTCTCTGACTGAGGCTCTACGCCGCCCTTTGCACAGAATACACCGACGGCACCATCCAATACGCGGAGTGAACGCTCTACCTCAACCGTAAAGTCTACGTGTCCGGGAGTATCGATAATGTTGATGCGATGCTCAAGCGCGCCAGCCTTTGGCTTGGTGAACTCTTCCAGCGTCCAGTGACAGGTAGTTGCGGCTGAAGTGATCGTGATGCCTCTCTCCTGCTCCTGCTCCATCCAGTCCATGGTAGCTGTGCCTTCGTGAGTATCACCGAT
>CAZNQZ010000420.1:0-1875 GCA_964575245.1 uncultured Lachnobacterium sp.
CAAGATATACAGTGCTTGCAGCAACACCGTCGGTTTTGGTATTTCCCTTAATGCTGACAGTCCCGTTAAGCGTTATTGAGCCTTGTGTTTTGGAGCTGTACGACACATATATACCACCGCCGTTGTCCGCTTTGTTGTCCGAAATCGTGCTGCCGTTCATAGAGAACACCGCGTTGTTGTATACGCATACACCGCCGCCGTCGGCTGCCGTGTTTCCCGTGATTTTGCCGCCGCTCATTGTAAATCTGCCCGCACTCCTCGCAACGGCACCGCCCACATCTACGCCGCCGCCGCTACTTGCTGTGTTGCCTGAAATTTCGCCGCCATACATATTGAATGTAGCGCTGCTCACACCTACGCCGCCGCCGCTACTTGCTGTGTTGCCCGTAATTTTGCCGCCGTACATTGTAAAGGTGCTACTACTATACAATTCTACACCGCCGCCGCTGTAGTTTGCCGTGCTGCCTGAAATTTCGCCGCCATACATCGTGAATTTTCCCCCGTCATGGACATACACCGCGCCGCCTTCCTTCGTGGTGTATCCGCCGGTCAGCTTGCCCGTACCGCCGCAATCGCAAAGAATAAGAGAACCGCCGCTCCCGATATCAAAAATACGCGAGCTCCCCTGCGCGTCTATGGTATGCCCGTTCAGGCACAAGGTAACCTCTTGTGCAATTGCCGTCCCCGCGGATACAGTAACGTCCACAGTAAGAACGTATTTTCCCCCTGCCGTCGGGAGAGAGGTTGTGTCCGACCACTCGGTCATACCGCTGTGGTCGCCCGTGCAATTTGCCGTCGCCGCCTGTACTATCATGTTCTGCCCGTCAAACACGACCGCCTTTGAGATTATCATCGCAGCAGCCGTAACCAACGAAACTATCCGTTTAAAAACCGCCTTCATAAAACCGCTCCTCCATAAGATTTCCATATAATTGACTGACATATCAGCTGTAATCCATAGCATAACAAAAAGCCACTTAAAAAAGTGGCCCTGGCAGATTTGGTCGATTTTCAGGCAGATTTGGTGAAAGAAATTTCACGAGATGTATTGACAATTAGATCGACAGCTTTATAAATTCAGTACCGCACAGACGGAACAGATTTCATTTTCTTTTCTGTAGTCCAGATTTCCGTCATACTTCCGGCAGACGGAAAGGATGCTGGATATGCCGATGCTTTTCTTAGCGGGCAGACCGTCTGCAAGCACCAGATCATCCGGACAGGTATTATTACACAGGATGATCAGTCTTTTGTTCTGTAATCGTATATGGATTTCAATGCTTTTGTTTTCTTTCCCGGATTCCTGACATCCGTGCAGGGCGTTCTCCAGCAGGTTTCCCATAAGGGAGATCAGGTCGATTTCCCGCACCTCAAGCTCCCTCGTCACATTGCACCGGACACAAAAACCGATACCGCTTTCCTCCGCCCTGCCCGCATACACCGAGAGTATATTGTTTACCGTCCTGTTTAGGGAATACTGCTTGAGAGCCGCTCCTGATATTTCATTTCCGTATTCCCCGATATAGGCAAGAATTGCGGAATTGTCTCCTGTTTTCGCATAGGCCGCAATCGTATTGATATGGTGCCGCATATCGTGCCGGAGTCTGCGGTTTACCTCCTCCGCACTTTGCAGAACGGACAGACGGCTGGAAAGATATTCCGCGTTCTGACGGATCAACGCCGCCTCCGCATCCTTTTTCATATAACGGATGTTGCTGAATACAACGGCATATACCGCGCACATCACAAAGCTGATTATAATAAATGTAAAAAGCAGATAGGTATCTGACATGGCATCCGCTACATACAAAACGGTAATAGCCGCCTGCAGCAGATAGAACAGCAGGGCAATCAGCGCCAGATTCCACCATCTGC
>CAZNQZ010000421.1:0-1862 GCA_964575245.1 uncultured Lachnobacterium sp.
CCCCAGTTCATCCGCTATTCAAAATGTATTTCTATTTCCAGATTGCAAATCTCAGTATTCCTTTGTGATTTCTTCCGTTATTCCATACATACGCTTGAATTCATTAAGGTCCGCCGAATTTTTGATCATCATCACCTCTTCTATCCTGCCTGTACGAATGTCTTTGAATCCCGCCACCTGTTCCCCATTGCAGATACTTGCTTTAATAATTGGCTTCTTATTTTCCTTATCATATGTTTTCTCAACAGGTTTCCTGTTAAACAGTCCCATGTGACCCTCCATAATTATAAGATAATCATTCAGAAATTATGTTGCAAAATAACCCGCCCGCTATAGCTTCTCCAATTCACTCGCTATCTTCAAAGCAATATCGAACTTATCCAGCGAATGATTTGCCTCATGCAGCCCCTCAGGGGTATAGTCCGGCTGATCTACAATGTCTCCGGTAACAAGAAAATCATAGAGGTCAAATCCATGGTAGTCGCAGACAGCCTGAACTCCGGCAAGCTCCATCTCCACTGCAATACACCCTTCCGCCTTCCGGCGTCTTACCAGCTCTCTGGTCTCCCGGTACAGCGCATCCGTCGTCCATACTTTTCCCTTCACATAGGGCAGGTGATGCTTATCAAATACCCCGGCCAGAAAGTCAGCGTTGCGCACGGAAATATAATCCGCCGGAGGAGCGTAATGGTAAGACATCCCCTCATCCCGATATGCCGCGCTTGGAATGACGTACTTTCCCGAGGTGACAGCCTTGTCTAAAGACCCGGCGGACCCAAACAAAATAAACTTGTCCGCACCGGTCTGCCAATGGACCTCTATCACATCGGTAGCCGCCAGAGCAGCGCCTATCTCAGACAAATAAAATACGATCTTCCTCCCGCCTACGGTAATAAGATGAATCGGTCTTATGCGATTCGCCGCACACATCTCCCCAACCTGCTCATTTTCATACCGCGCCAGCACCGCCGGATAGATCTCCCTTGAAAAGGTCGCAACCGCTATGCTGCTGATAAATTTTTTCTCTCCAAAAAAAGACATGGGAGAAATGATCGGTTCGCTTGTATGATCAAAAGAATCTGTAATCATTGATCTAATCCTCCATCTTCTGTTATCCGTCTCAGCTCTTTACGCCTCCGATGCTTTCCTTCCATTCATCCTCCCTGAACCCGGTCAGCACCTTATCCTCTGTAATCAGAAGCGGTCTCTTTACCAGCATCCCATCGGATGCCAGCAGCCCGAACATCTCATCCTCGCTCATATCCGGAAGCTTCCTGGAAAGCTCCATCTCCCGATACAGCTGCCCGCTGGTGTTGAAAAACTTCTTCAGCGGAATACCGCTCTTTTTGTGGAGCTGTCGAAGCGTCCTCTCATCCGGATGATCTTCTTTTATATCTGTCAGCTTATATTCAATTTTGTTATCATCCAGCCACTTGAGCGCTTTCCTGCATGTCGTGCATTTCGAATAGCAATATACCTGAACCATAGAACCCTCCTTGGTCTGTAAATCACAATACCACCTCTAACCAAAAACAGTATACCGCAAAACTTATTAAGATTTTGTTGAACTGCGGTTTTGTATTACTTAATGATAATCGGGTCTTGCTGATTAGTCAATTGATTTTTGAAACTTCGGTGCTGTTTCCAATGAAGCCCCGCTGTTACAGCGGCGTTGGGTTCAAGGGATTTCACCTCATTAACCGTTCCCGAAAGCCCGCTGCCTCCGTTGGTGCAGAACAGGGCAACTGTCTTGCCGGACAGGTCGTAAGTATCAAAAAATGTATAGAGAATCATTGGCATATCGCCCCACCATATTGCGTGTCCAGATTGATACAATTCCCCCGTGGGTGCTATCGTTTTTA
>CAZNQZ010000422.1:0-1859 GCA_964575245.1 uncultured Lachnobacterium sp.
GACCGAGTATGGGTTTCGCCGTACCTTCTCGCTGAGCTGGCCTCCCTCCTCATGTCCCACATAGCCTGGCGGTGAACCGATCATCTTGGAGACACTGTGCTTTTCCATATACTCCGACATATCGACCCTTATCATGGATTCCTCACTGCCGAAAACAGCCTCCGCCAGCGCCTTGGACACCTCGGTCTTGCCAACTCCGGTGGGTCCCAAAAACAAGAAAGAACCAATGGGCCGCCCCGGGTCCTTGAGCCCCGCCCGCCCTCTGCGGACAGCCTTTGCCACCGCCGAAACCGCTTCCGCCTGCCCGACGACGCGGCGGTGAAGAATACTTTCCAGCTTTTGCAGCCGCTGCGCCTCGTTTTCTGTCAGGCGGTTCACGGGAATTTTCGTCCAGCCTGCCACCACGTCCGCGATCTCATTTTCACCGACAACCGGCGCCTTATTCGGCGAGCGGTAGGGTTTTTTTGCCTGCTTCACCATCTTGAAAAAGAGCGCCTCCCTCTGCTCCTTTTTCTCTCTGGCCAGACTGATATCCCCGGCCCGCAGGGCATCCTCGACCTCCAGATCAAGCCTGCGCAGCTCCTCCCGCTGTTCCTCACGTCCCTTGTCACGCACCTGCATGAGCCGCACCCTCGCGGCTGCCTCATCCAGAAGGTCAATCGCCTTATCGGGCAGGAAACGGTCGCTCACATAGCGCGCGGACATCCGCACGGCAGCCTCCACTCCCTCGTCTGTGATCTGAACAAAATGGTGCTTTTCGTACAGTCCCTTCAATCCCTGAAGGATCTCTATGGATTCCCCCTCCGACGGTTCCTCCACCATAACCGGCTGAAAGCGCCGTTCCAGCGCCGCATCCTTCTCCACGTATTTGCGGTACTCCTCGACAGTGGTCGCTCCGATCACCTGCACTTCACCGCGCGCCAGCGCAGGCTTTAAAATATTGGACGCGTCCAGCGAGCCCTCCGCTCCTCCGGCGCCGATAATGGTGTGCAGCTCGTCGATAAACAAAAGCACGTTGCCTGCAGCCGACACCTCGTTGATGACGCGCTTGATGCGCTCCTCAAATTCTCCCCGGTATTTGGATTTTGCCACCAGCCCGGACATATCGAGGGAGACCAGCCGCTTGCCCGCAAGAATATCCGGAACCGTCCCGTTCACAAGGCTCTGTGCCAGCCCCTCCACAATTGCCGTCTTTCCCACGCCGGGCTCTCCGATCAGGCAGGGATTGTTCTTGCCCCTTCGGCAGAGGATCTGCATGAGACGGCCAGTCTCTGCGGTTCTTCCGATCACCGGGTCCAAAAGCCCCATCTCCGCCATGGCGGTCAGGTCCCTGGAATACTGATCCAGCGTCGGCGTAGATGCCGCCGCCTCCATCCTCCCCCGGATAATCTCATCGCGATATCTCGCCGGGTCCTCCCCCATCGCCGCGAGGAGCTCCACAAGAAGCTTGTGCGGGTGAATACCGATCGTGTTCAACAAGCGCGCAGCCGCGCAGTCTCCCTCCTTGACCATCGCCATCAAAAGATGCTCCGTGCCAATCTCCTCACAGTCAAAGTGAGCCGCCTCGTCCCCGGCACGATCCAGTATCATCTGTGCGCGGGGCGTATAGCCATCCCTCTCCTCCACTGCAGTGCCCGGCCCCGGTGTAATCAGCTGCTCGATCATCTCAAGCAGCTTGGAGAGCTCCACTCCGGCCGCCGCGAGCACCTCCGCCGCTACGCCGGTGCCCTCCTTCATAAGCCCTGCCAATATGTGTTCGGTTCCCACATAGTTGCAGCCCATAGATCTGGACAGACGGTTTGCGCAGTTCAATGCCTTTTTCGCCTTGTCGGTATAGGGTTTCAAAATCATGCTCCTCC
>CAZNQZ010000423.1:0-1854 GCA_964575245.1 uncultured Lachnobacterium sp.
CGGCCCGCATCCGGCATTGCCGGAAATTTTCCTTTTGCGGGCCTGCGCATAAAAAAGGACTGCCCATTGCAGCCCTTTTTCCTGTGTTCCCTCCTTATATTTCAGAAACTATGCCTAATCTTTTCTGTCCCGCTCCTGCTCAAGGATTTCGCCCGTCTTTGCATGGATCTCAAACTCATACTCATACATTCCCTTGACCAGTTCAATCTCATAGACAGGAACACCGTCGTCGTAGTCAAATTCCGCCTTCACAACGACCGCCCCCGGCACTTTTGCAAGAGCAATCTGCCTGGCCTTTTCCACGCCGATATAATCTGACTCTGTGTCCGGGCTGACAGATAACAGTTTCCATTTGTACTCAATCAATGCGGCGGTTCTTGCGTTGTACTCTAATACATACTGTTTTTTTCTGTCCTTCATCTGTATCTTGTAAATGTCTATCCCGTCATCCCGCTTTTGAACAATGCTTGATATGGATGCCTGTTTAACCTTTTTCTCCGCGAGCTCCCTGCATTTGTCCTCACTGATCATGGGATTATTTCTTTGGGGACTGACATTTAATTTTTCCCACGCATAGGCGATGAGCTTTCCGTCGGAAGCGCGATAAGAAAGCTCGTATTTCCTGACACCTTTGATTAAATCCACGTCATAGACCAACCCGCCGCTTTCATAATCCAAATCAATTTCCGTAACCTGTGCATTCGGAACTTTGTTTAACGCCTTGCGAATCACCTGATCGTCATTTTGAAGCCTGGCAGCGGATACGCCGTCTGCATGCGCCAACATACCTGCACACAGAAAACATACGGCAATAAAAAATTTCAACAACAATTTTCTTTTCCTCATCGTATTATCCTCCAAATTAATTTTAAAATCTGAACAGCATTTGCCATCCGCACCAGCTTATAATATATCCACCTTGCCCTTGATGTCAACTGGCGGCATGGTGAGGCTTCTGGTTCTGCTGCGGAATCTGCCCGGCGTGGCGCCCATAACTGCAGAAAATACCTTAGAAAAATACTGCGGCGTACTGAAACCGTTGCAGATTGCGATATCAGTCAGGCTCTTCTGGGAATACATCAGATCCAGACATGCCTTTTCCACGCGGACGCGGTTAATATACCCGGTAATGCTGTAACCCGTTTCAAGCTTAAAGAGCCTCATAAAGTGACTCTGGCTGTATTTCACAAGGCCAACAATATCTTCAAGCTTTATCTGCTCGCGGTAATTTCGCTCGATATACTCCGTCGCGACGGCGACTTCATGCGAACAGGCATCCTTCACCGGCCTAAGATCGGATATGAAAGAAAACTGACGGGTCACGATCAGATGATGAATGATGGAGAATATAAAAAGCTTCATGAGTATCTCTCTGCCGAAAACGCGCTCCCTGTCGGCCTGAATCAGTGCAGGCAGGCGCGACAGGAGCTCTTCGCCCAGAGAAACATACCGGTTAAAATGCACGCTCTCAAACGCCTCGCGCGCAGGGTCCTTCTTCCCACCGAGAATGACCGGGTCGAACAGGATTGCATAGTAGTGAAACTCCTCTCCATCGGGATAAAGGCTGTGGCTCGCATAGGGCTCGATCAATACGGCATCGCCCTCGGATATCACATGCTCGGAGCTGTCGATCCCCAGTCGCATTCTGCCCTTTGCGAGATAAAGCATCTCAAACTCCTTGTGATGGTGCCAAGCGGCACCGTATGCCGCCTCAGAAAAAATCGCCGCCGGAAACTGATCCGTTCCATGCGGAAGCTGTTCGTACTTTGTCCTCACGGTATCACCTCCCTTCTTTTGTAGTGTAGTCTCGGAAACTCTCAAGCCTTGATTTTACTTACTTTTTTCGCTTCCGAA
>CAZNQZ010000424.1:0-1852 GCA_964575245.1 uncultured Lachnobacterium sp.
CTGTTTGACTATTCCTGTCCGGTCGCGGGAGAGGGGCATTTCCTCCACACCTATATGGGCGACGGAGATCCCCTCCCCAGCTTTGAGGGGGAGCCGGTTTTGGTCAGCATTGAGGGTGATATCGACTCCTTTACGGAGACGGTATGGAACAGCCTGAACGAGGATAATAAGGTATCGCTCTTTGTCCGTTTTATCGACATTGAGAGCGGAACCTATGAGTCGAGAATCGTAAACAAGAATCAGTAGGGAGGAGACTATCATGCAGGAATACATATTGAAATACGGATGCAATCCGAACCAGACACCGTCCCGGATCTATATGCAGGACGGGGAGCTTCCCATCCGGGTGTTGAACGGCCGGGCGGGCTACATCAATCTTCTGGATGCCTTCAACGGCTGGCAGCTGGTGCGCGAACTGAAGCGGGCAACCGGCCTTCCAGCTGCGACCTCCTTCAAGCATGTGTCGCCCGCGGGAGCCGCGGTCGGACAGCCCTTGTCCGAGGTCGAGAAGAAGATTTACTGGGTGGACGACATGGATATTGAGTTCACTCCTCTGGCGAATGCGTACATTCGCGCGCGCGGCGCGGACCGCATGTCCTCCTTCGGAGATTTCATTTCTCTCTCGGACGTGTGTGACAGGAGCACGGCGCTGGTGATCAAGCGCGAGGTCTCGGACGGCGTAATCGCGCCGGGATACACGGACGAGGCAATGGAGATCCTGAAGCAGAAGAAAAACGGGAATTACTGCGTGGTTGAGATCGATGCGGACTATGAGCCGGCGCCGGTCGAGCGCAAGGATGTGTTCGGAGTGACCTTCGAGCAGGGCAGAAATGAGCTGAAAATTGACGATGACTTTTTTTCCAATATTGTCACGGAGAATCAGGCGCTGACGGCGCAGGCGAAGATGGATCTCGCGATCTCCATGATCACACTGAAATATACGCAGTCCAACTCGGTGTGCTATGTGAAAAACGGGCAGGCAATCGGCATTGGCGCCGGGCAGCAGTCGCGCATCCACTGTACCCGGCTGGCGGGCAGCAAGGCGGACAACTGGTGGCTGAGACAGTCGTCCGAGGTGCTGGGGCTGAAATTTGTGGACCATATCAAGCGTGCGGACCGCGACAATGCCATCGACCTCTATATCGGGGAGGACTATATGGACGTGCTGGCGGACGGCGCGTGGGAGGCTGTTTTTAAAGAAAAGCCCGAGGTTTTCACACGGGAGAAAAAGCGCGCGTGGCTGGATAAAAATACCGATGTGGCGCTGGGCTCCGATGCATTTTTCCCCTTTGGGGACAATATCGAGCGCGCTCACAAAAGCGGCGTGAAATACGTGGCGGAGCCGGGGGGCTCGGTGCGTGACGATCACGTGATCGCCACCTGCAACAGGTACGGTATGGTGATGAGCTTCACGGGAATCCGGTTGTTCCACCATTAAAATACATTGAAAAAAAAAGGGAGGAAGTGTACAATGAATCAGGTATTAGAACAGATCCATCAGATCGGCATTGTGCCGGTAGTAGTGCTGAATGACGCGAAGGCGGCGGAGCCGCTTGCTGCAGCGCTCTGTGCGGGCGGGCTGCCCTGCGCGGAGGTGACCTTCCGCACGGCGGCTGCCGAGGAGTCTATCCGGATTATGTCCGAAAAATTCCCCGATATGCTGGTGGGTGCGGGCACGGTGCTCACAACGGAGCAGGTAGACCGCGCAGTGGCTGCGGGCGCAAAATTCATCGTGAGCCCGGGGCTGAATCCGCGGGTGGTCCGCTACTGCGTGGAGAAGGGGATTGTGATCACACCCGGCTGCGCGACGCCCAGCGAGGTGGAGCAGGCGCTGGAGAACGGGCTTGAGGTT
>CAZNQZ010000425.1:0-1844 GCA_964575245.1 uncultured Lachnobacterium sp.
TTCTTCTCCACCGTGACACCCGGCCAGTTGCCGACAAACTGGTTGGAGCCGGTCAGTGCATTGAACAGCGTCGTTTTTCCGCAGTTCGGGTTACCGGCAAGTGCGATTCTCATACTCATAATTTACCCTCCTTATATGTTTTCTACTTCGATCATCTCAGCGTCCGCTTTCCGAATCGATAGCTCATAGCCGCGGACGGTCACTTCAATCGGATCTCCGAGGGGCGCCACCTTGCGGATCTGCACATCTACGCCCTTCGTCAGCCCCATGTCCATAATCCGGCGCCGGACTGCTCCCTCGCCGTGAAGCTTCACAACCCGAACCCTATTGCCGACCTTTGATTCCTTCAGTGTTTTCATCTCCGTTCTCCTCCTCATTTCAAGAATTCATGCGCTCAGACCATGATTTTTAGCGCCATCTCCCTGCTGACCGCGATGCGGGAGCCCTTCACATTGACGATGACATTGCCGCTGATGGCACTGACCACCGTGACTGCGCCTCCCACAACAAAACCGAGGTTCTCCAGATGAGTCCTGACCTCCTGTTTTCCCCCGATTTTTTTGATAATGTTTTCCTCTCCTACTTCTGCAAGTGTAAGCGGCATCATGCATTCACCCTCTTTATAAAATCTGTTATCACCTCAAATCAAAAGTTAGTATCAGCTAACCGCAAGCTATGATATGCCACCAGAATGCCTTTGTCAACGCTATTTTCAAAATTTACCTCAGTTTCATCAGACTAACCAATGTGTTAGTGTATCCTAACCTTTAATTTTGTGCAACATTTCCATCCCCTATCTCCTCCCGCTGCCCGCCTGCTTTTTTTGCCTTTTATCCTCATACATCATCTGATCGGCCACATCCCGAAAATCCTCGTTTTCCAGTAGGCTATACCCTATGGCGTAGCTGATGGGAACCGCACTGGACTTATTATAGTCCACGCACCGCTTCTCCAGCTCCTTCATAAAAATCTGCGGATCTTTATCGCAGAGCACTGCAAATTCATCTCCGCCCTGCCGATAGGCCCTTCCATTCTCCCCTACCGCATCGGCTAAAAGGCGTGCAAACTCCTGCAGCATTTTATCCCCGGCAGAATGTCCGATGGTATCATTCACCAATTTAAGACCGTTCAAATCTGCAAGGAAATAGCATACGTTTTCCTGCTTTTTCAGCAAGTCGCGCTCCAAAGCATTCCGATTATAGATATTTGTTAAATAATCAATATAGGCAAGCCTGCTTCCCACCTCCGTGCAGAACGAGAGGATATTGCGCATACAGCAATACCGGTCCGCCGTGTTCTCCCCCGCCAGAACCTGTGTTTCGATAACGACAGTCTCTTTATCATATTTCTCTTCTATGCTTTTTTTGACTCCGTCAAGCACTGTCCTTACCTTTTCCTGCGCACTGCTGATAAGGACCACACCGTTCTCTCCGATCCGATACCCGTACAGGTGATATTGCCTGATCTCCCTATGCATATCACTCAAAATCAGGACATCCTGTTTCCAGTCAAAATTATTTTCTGTCTTATAGAAACACAGAATTCCAACCACAGGCTTCTGTTTCTCAAAGTCAAATTCCTCCAATACCTTTTCAAAGGAATACTGGTTGAATAACATCGTTTTCTCGTCCAGATATTTTTCAGTATTTTCATTGCTCAGAATCAGGCCAAGGAGAATCATCGTAGAACAGACCACAACCACCAGCGTCTCCGGAATCAGCATCTGAATCACGGCAGTTACGATAAAGAGCGGTACTGCGAGTATGATTGCCAGTCTTTTGTCCCTGTCCAGAATTTTCCAATATCGAAGGCAGTAATACAAAATCAAAAACAGATAAATAACC
>CAZNQZ010000426.1:0-1843 GCA_964575245.1 uncultured Lachnobacterium sp.
TGAGCTGACGCTGCATGTCAAGTTTTCATAGAAAACTTGACACATTTCAAATATAACCCAGCTGCCTGATCCCCGGCCAGCACTCATCCCGCCTGGCCAGCATGAGCGGCACGCCGTCCACCCTGTAGCCCTCCGCGGATGCGCTGCCCCTGTAGCTGCCTTCCAGCCCCGGCCAGACAATTCCGATTTCCGGGTCATTCCACGCCATTCCGCCCTCATCGCCCGGATGGTAAAAATCGTCGCACTTATAGCAGAACTCCGCTGTCTCCGAACACACCAGAAAGCCATGGGCAAACCCGCGGGGAACCAGAAGCTGCTTTTTGTTTTCTTCCGTGAGAAGCTCCCCGTGCCATTTCCCATAGGTCTTACTTCCGCTTCTTAAGTCAACGGCTACGTCAAAAACCTCGCCCCTGATCGCACGCACCAGCTTTGTCTGCGGATGCTGCAACTGAAAGTGAAGTCCCCGCAGAACGCCCTTCGTCGACATGGACTGATTGTCCTGGACAAATGTTATGTCCAGCCCCGCCTCCGCCATGTCCCTCTGGCTGTATGTCTCGATAAAATAGCCCCGGCTGTCCCCGTGCACCTCCGGAATAATCGCGCAGAGCCCCTCAATCCCGCCAAGATTCCTCTCAATCTTAATCTGTCCCATTGCCGTTTAGCCTCCCTGTATTCCTGACCCATACTGAATGTAATGATGTAGGGGTCCCGCGCCGATTACAGCCCGGACTCCCTCAGATAGCGCGCCACCGCATCCTGCCAGACCGGCAGCGGCTGAAAGCCCGCCTCCACCAGCTTGCGCTTCTCCAGTCTGCTGTTGCGCGGACGCGCCGCGACGCTCAGCCCAAACTCCTCGGTGCTGACCGGAATGACGGTCGTGTCAAGCCCATACTGACGATAAAACTCACAGCAGAAATCATACCAGCTGATGTAGCCTCCCGGAGAGGCTTCGGAATTTGTCGCGTGATAGAAGCCGTACCGCTCCGTCTCCGCCATATCAACCAAAAGCCTCGCAAGATCCGCCGTGTAGGTCGGCGTCCCGATCTGGTCATTGACTACCCGAACCGTGTCATGCGTCTTACCCGCCTGAATCATGGTTCTTATAAAATTTTTCCCGTTCCGTCCGAAGGCCCACGCAATGCGGACAATAAAATATTTTTCGAGGATACTGCTGACCGCCGCCTCCCCGTCCCGCTTGCTCTGCCCGTAGACATTCAGGGGTGCATAGCATGCGTCGTCCGGCTCCCACGGTCTCTCGCCCTTTCCGTCGAAGACATAATCGGTGCTGATATAGATCATTTTGGCGTCCACGGTTTTGGCCGCCTCCGCGATATTGCGCGTCCCCTCCGCATTGATGGAGAACACCTTCCCGCGGTTCGCCTCCGCCTCGGCCCCGTCCACATCTGTCCACGCGGCACAGTGGACAATCACATCCGGATGAATCTCCGCGATTTCTTTGTGCACGGCACTTTTGTCCGTGATGTCCAGAGGGACGTACCTCACAGCCGCAACCTCTGTCCAGACAACCGCGCCGCTGAATGTTTTCAGGATATCGGAAAAAACGCTATGATGTCCTCTCCGCTGAAGCTCATTGACCACATCGTGCCCGAGCTGTCCCCCAACTCCTGTCACGAAAACCCGCATACTGCCTCCTTTTCCACAACTTCCTTACCGGGAACCATACATTCTCTCATAGTAATTCTGGTATTCCCCGGAGATGATATCCTCCCACCAGCCCCGATTGTCCAGATACCAGCGGATGGTCTTTTTAATTCCCTCCTCAAACCGGGTTTCCGGGAGCCAGCCCAGCTCCCCGTGGATCTTCGCCGGGTCGATGGCATAG
>CAZNQZ010000427.1:0-1843 GCA_964575245.1 uncultured Lachnobacterium sp.
AAACTCCTTCTTAAAATACTGCACCACCTTATCGCGGGTGCCCGCGCTCAGGATCAGGATATTCATGTGCGCTCCTTTCTCAGTCAATTCATTTCTCAGACGATTTCCCCATTTTGCCGGTCTAAAAAATCAAAATACAGAGGCGTCCCGCCCGTGTGGATAAACAGGATATTCTTTCCCTGCAGCCCGTGTGCCTCCACATACCGCCTCATCCCGTGAAACGCCTTTCCCACATAGGTTGTATCCATCGGTATGCCGTCTCTTTTCATCACTTCCTCTATGGTCTGTGCCACATGCGGCGTATACTTTCCATAGCCGCCCATACAATATTCATCCGTGAAGATCAGTTCCTCGTCCCGGTAGAGCTCGTCATAGCGCGCCCCCAGATACTCCTCCACACTCTGTCTGACCACTTCCCTGCCACGTTCCGCGTTTCTCGCTATGCTGATACCGACGATTCTTTGTCCGCCGACAGGCTTTCCCTTCTCTCTCTTTTCCGCGTCCGCAAGCAGCTTTCCACAGACCAGCCCCGCCTGCGTCGTCCCCGTCCCGGAGGCATGGAAAATATAGTCGAAGGAAATACCCGTCCGCTCCTCACAGGCGGCAATCTCCCTGTAGGTGTTTACGCAGGCGCGCGTGCCAGGATTGCCATGTCCGCCGCCCATGATAAAATAAGGGTTCCGCCCCTCCTGCCTGAACGCTTCCATGCGGCGGTCAATGGTGTCTGACACCTCCGTTACCGGACAGGTCTCGACCGTGGCTCCAAAATCCTCCACCAGCCTTGTATTGTAAAGTCTCTCCCTGTTTTCCTCGGGGGAGATGATATGGCAGGCGATTCCCATGGAAGCCGCCATGTTCGCAATGATCCGGCAATGATTGGAGCTGTTGCTGCCGTAGGTCATCACCACGTCAGCCCCGCACACCCTGATTTCTTTATAAAACTCCGCCGCCTTGCGCGCCTTATTGCCCCCAAAGCTGAACGGAATCATGTCCTCTCTCTTGATATAAAACCGATTTTCCCCGTAATCACCGGACATTTCCACGATCGGCGTGGGAGAAATCCCCTGTTCAAAAAGCGCGATTTGTCTCATGCTCTCCTCCCATGAAATCCATGCGGAGAATGCCGCATTTCAGACATTCTCCCACGTGAGACTTAGAGCTTCTCCGCGAAACAGCCTCTGCTGTGAGCGGCTAGAAGTTCTTCTCACGTTGCTCCCTGCGGTACACGTCAAAATCCGCCACAGTCTGATCCGCGCCGGAGAGCGTGCCGGAACGCTTCAACACTTTTCCCACCGTCATCCCGATAATTTTCAGGTCAAGTCCGAAGCTTATATGGTTTACATACTCTAAATCATATCGAAAGCGGTCTTCCCAGCCCAGTGCATTCCGTCCGTTCACCTGCGCAAGACCCGTCAGTCCCGGTCGCACGTCATGGCGATGGCGCTCCTCCTCCGTGTAGTAAGGCAGATAGCGCACCAAAAGCGGGCGCGGTCCGATCAGACTCATGTCGCCCTTTAAAATATTGAACAGCTCCGGCAGCTCGTCGAGACTGGTAGAACGCAGCAGCTTGCCAAACCTCGTAAGCCGCACCTCATCCGGCAGCAGCTTCCCCTCCGCGTCTCTCTCATCCGTCATGGAGCGAAACTTATACAGTTTAAAGATCTTCTCATGCCTGCCCGGACGCTCCTGATGAAACAGAACAGGACTCCCAAGCTTTACCCGCACCAGCGCCGCCAGAACGAGCAAAATGGGGCTTAAAACGACAATACCGCACAGGGACAGCAGAAAATCCAACCATCTTTTAAACCATTTCTTATACATATATTGTTCCTCTCTGATGGTA
>CAZNQZ010000428.1:0-1831 GCA_964575245.1 uncultured Lachnobacterium sp.
TTTTTTTATTACAAAATCAACATTTTTTATACTATTTTGGTTCGTTCAGGGACGAGCATTCCACATAATACCTTGTTATTGCCATTTCTGTTCGTTTTATTGCCAAGACAAAGCTCTGTTCAGAATATCGCAAAATAAATATCCGGCAGTATGATCGGATACTCCCTTCCGTCTTTTTTATCTATCCAGGCGACTATAAAACGCACATATGCCCTGTCCATGCGATAGCCCTGCCGCACATTCTTCTCTATCGTCTCCATACATTTTTTTGAAAATCGGACAACCAGAACCTCTTTTCCCTCAAATAAGCTTACGAGCCCGCCGCTTTTGATCTTAAGCTCTGCACCCGGTATGATCCTCCGTACAATGTCCTTTTTATCCTTAAAAAAGCCAAGATCGACATCACGATGAGAAAGCTGCATCATAATTTCCTTCGGTTTCTCATAAATCCGATCGTCTGCTCTCGAGATTGTTTCCGGCCTGAGTAAACTTTCAAACTTTTCATCATTATAGTAAAGATACAATTCTTTTTTGGCCCGCGTCATACCCACATACAGTTTTCTTCTGTCTTCCTCTGAATCCACAGACACACGATCCAAAAGCATAACCACTTCGTCAAATTCCCTTCCCTTTGCCTTGTGAATGGTAGATACCAACACTTTGCCATTTGCGCCCTGTATAAAATCCTCAATCCTTGACTCGTGCAAAAACATTTCAAAGTCGGACTTATATTTTTTCAGGTTTCCCAGTTCAAACGCCTGCAGAATAGACAGGCATAGCGCCAGATTCGTGCTGTCCCGATAACGGTCGATCAGCTTTCTCTTAGCCTCGATCCAGCTTTCTTCCGGAATCGTCGGCGTCTCCGGATCCCGCTTTGCCTTCATGATAAAATAGCGCATTTCTATCATGTTATACAGATCAAACCCTTCGTTGGACATAATCAATTCGGCACGAATCCCCTTTTTCTTTAAGAGTCCCGTCACACAAAACGCCTCGTCATTCGTATTGGTGAGAACGCACACGGTTCCTTCCCTTACCACTGCAGCCGCCTGCTTCGCCACCGGCTCCTCCAGACTATGGCTCTTACATTTTACCAGCTCAACCTTTCCCCTGATCTCCTGCCTTGCGATAATCGGCGCAGATTTCATGCGGCAATGGATCGACTGTACAAACCAGTTCGCGAATTCCACAATCTCCCCTGCGCTTCTGTAATTGTCCAGAAGCTCATATTTTCTGGCGTTTTCCCGCCTCAGAAACATCTCCAGATATTTGGAATCTGACCCCCGGAACCCATAGATATTCTGGTCGTCGTCCCCCACGGCAATGACCCGCATATCCTCATTCCGCTCCATCAGCGCCGAAACCAGCCCGTACTCCTCCGCATCCATATCCTGCGCCTCATCGATCACAAGGACTGTTTTCGTAATTCTTCCGATCTCAACCTCCCCGTTGCGAATCATCTCTGAGGCATCCTTTACCACGGTTTCTGAATTTTTCAAATTTCCTATCCTGCCCAAAAGATCAAAAGGTCACCATCAAAAGCTGCTCATGCTTAACATCCTCCAAAAGCATGAGAGAAGCGAGCTTGTGCACCAATACCTTGGTCTTCCCGCTGCCCGGCCCTGCGGCCACCACGATATACTTCGATTCGTCATCGTCAATAATACTCTTCTGGGCTTCAGACAGGTCTCCGAACAGTTTATTATATTTTTCAGGTGTGATATTTCTGCTAATTTCGTATTTTCTGTCCCCTTTAAAATACTTTGCGATAAAAAGCTTATAATCCATCTGGAAATAATCACTGACAAACTGAAGCGCCTGCCTGTAATCT
>CAZNQZ010000429.1:0-1825 GCA_964575245.1 uncultured Lachnobacterium sp.
GGCGGGCTCTGGTATGGGTACAAGCTCTATGATTTGTACAAAGCCGCACTGACGCCTTATGAGTGGCATGAGCCCATCAAGAAAGAGTGTGAACGGGTGGGGATTGATTTCCTTTCTACGCCGTTTGACCATACATCCGTCGATTTTCTGGAAGAGCTGGGAGTGGAGGCCTATAAAATTGCATCCTATGAATTGGTTGATATTCCATTAATCAAAAATGTCGCCTCAAAGCACAAGCCTATGATCATTTCAACAGGCATGGGCAGTGTTGAGGAGATACAGGAGTGTATTGACGCGTGTAAAAGTCAGGGGAACGAGCAGATCATTCTTTTAAAATGCTGTTCGGAATACCCTGCGCCCTGGAAGGACATGAAGCTTGGGAACATTCCGGATATGAGGCGCCGTTGGGGGTATCCGGTGGGGTTGAGCGACCACAGCTTCGGCTCTCTTGGCGCAGTTGTCGGCGTGAGCCTTGGTGCATGTGTCATCGAGAAGCATGTAAAGCTTGACGGCGTTAAGAGTGCAGACAGTGAGTTTTCCATGTCCATGACTGAGTTTCAGGGAATGATTGAAGACTGCAGGAATGCGAAGATGATTGCCGCAGGGCCGGATTACACACTGACAGAAAACGAGCAGGCGTCTACGGCGTTCAGGAGGAGTATCTACGCTGTTTCCGATATCAAGGAGGGGAAGGAGTTTACGGGGGAGAATGTACGAGTGATACGACCCGGTTATGGTTTGAAGCCTAAATACTACGAAGCATTGATCGGCTCCAAAGCAAGACGGAATATTGAGCGTGGGGATGCTATTCGGAGGAGTGATTTCTGAGAATTGAACGAGAAATCGGAGGAGTGATTTCTGAGGATTGAACGGAGAGATTTTGGAAGATTAGGCACAGCAATGTCTGAGGATTGGCCGGAAGGGGAATTGATTTGTCAAATAAGAAATGCGAGATAAATACGCTGTCCGGCGGGCTGCGGTCAGCAGAAACGATCCTGTTCCGTGCGGATGCCAATTCATCCATTGGATTTGGGCATATCATGAGATGCCTTTCAATTGCGGACGCTGTGGCATTCTTGCATCAGGAGGTTTTTTTTATTCTTGCAGATGATACGGTTCAGGAGTTGGTGGCGAGGCGGGGATATCTATCCATTGTTCTCGGCACGTCATACTGTGATCTGGAGGAAGAAGCGGAGAAGGTCAGTTCCATCATTGCTGAAAAGAAATCAGGTGCGCTGGTTGTTGACTCCTACTTTGTGACAGAACGCTATCTCAAAGCATTATTGGATACCTGCAGGAGTGCAGGCGGCAAGCTGGTTTACGTGGATGACGTCCTCGCGTTTCCTTATCCGTGTGACATGCTGCTGAATTACAATATCTATGCATCAGAGGCAGATTATAAAGGGCTTTATCAGGGGATAGAAGAGGTGCCCGTCTTTCTTTTGGGGACAGACTTTGCGCCTCTGAGACGCGAGTTTCAAAACCTGCCTTCCCGTATGGTGCGCAGACAGGGCAGAAATATATTGATTTCAACCGGCGGTTCCGATTGCGAGCGCATCACGTTAAAGCTAGTAGAGGAGATTCGCAGGAGGGCGGTGGGAGAACTCACTTTCCATCTCATAATCGGGGCAATGAATGAGGATAAAGAGCTTATTTACAATAAAGCAAAAGACTGTCCGAACATAGTATTGCATGAGAATGTAAAGCATATGAGCGCTCTGATGCAGGCCTGCGACGTTGCGATCTCTGCCGCCGGAAGCACGCTTTATGAACTGTGTGCGACACAGACACCGACGATAACATATATTCTGGCAGACAATCAGAT
>CAZNQZ010000430.1:0-1477 GCA_964575245.1 uncultured Lachnobacterium sp.
ATGGGGACGCCGGATTTTGCGGTGGGGACACTGGCGGCGGTATTTGCGGCGGGACATGAGGTGGTGCTTGCGGTGACACAGCCGGATAAGCCGAAGGGCAGAGGCAATGCGATGCAGTATTCCCCGGTGAAGGAGTTTGCCTTGCAGCACGGAATTGAGGTCTTTCAGCCGGATAAGATCCGCAGGGAGGAGCATGTGCAGCATCTGCGGGAGTATGAACCGGACATCATTCTGGTGGCGGCTTTCGGCCAGATTCTGCCGGAGAGTATTTTAAGAATGCCGAAATATGGCTGTATCAATGTGCATGCCTCCCTTCTGCCGAAGTACCGCGGCGCGTCGCCGATCCAGTGGGCGATCCTTAACGGCGATGCGGTCACGGGAGTGACCACGATGCGGATGGACGCGGGGGTTGACACCGGGGACATCATTGCAGAGCGCGAGGTGGCGGTCGCGGAGGATGAGACTGGAGGCAGCCTGTTTGACAAGCTCGCGAAGGAGGGCGCCGAGCTGTGCGTTGAGACCATGGAGATGCTGGAAAACGGGACGGCGAAATTCACGCCGCAGGACGATGCGCAGAGCACGCACACGGCGATGATCACGAAAGAGATGGGCGATATCGACTGGAACCGTCCGGCGGTGGAAATTGAACGTCTGGTCCGGGGATTAAATCCGTGGCCGAGTGCATACACTTATCTGGACGGGCGCACCTTTAAGATCTGGAAAAGCCGCGTGCTGCCGGAGCAGGAGCCTGTGCCCGCGGGAACGGTTTTGCGCGCGGATAAAAACGGTATCTGCGTGCAGACCGGAGAGGGACAACTCCTCCTGCAGGAGGTGCAGCAGGAGGGAAAAAAGCGGATGGATGCGGCGGCGTTCTGCAACGGTTTTCATGTGTCCCCCGGGACTTATTTTTGCAGTTGATTTGTTGTGATCTACGGCCCGCGAAGGCGAGGCGGAAAGGAGTGTCATGTTTTATTGGGATTCTACTTATATTCTGGTGATTATCGGAGCGGTTATCTGCATGATCGCTTCGGCGCGGGTGAAGACAACCTTCAATAAATATTCAAAGTACCGCAGTCTGTCGGGGATGACCGGGGCGCAGGCCGCGGAGCGGATTCTGCGCGCGGCGGGGATTTCCGACGTCAGCATCCGTCAGGTGTCCGGCCATCTGACCGATCATTACAACCCGTCGAACAAAACGTTAAATCTGTCGGAGTCCGTGTGCAATGAGACGACGGTCGCCGCGGTCGGCGTTGCGGCTCACGAGTGCGGACACGCGATCCAGCACGCCCGGGGCTATGCGCCCCTGTCGCTCCGCAGCGCGCTTGTGCCGGTCGCAAACTTCGGTTCCATGCTGGCATGGCCGGTAATTCTGATCGGCGCACTCATCAACAACCGGATGTCCATGACGGTCATCCATATCGGGATTATCCTGTTCTCCGCAGCGGTTCTCTTTCAGCTGATTACGCTGCCGGTGGAG
>CAZNQZ010000430.1:1487-1814 GCA_964575245.1 uncultured Lachnobacterium sp.
CCTCCCGCCGCGCTCTTGTGATGCTCCGGGACCAGGGAATCCTCGGCGATCAGGAGCTCGGCTATACGAGAAAGGTTCTGGGAGCGGCGGCGCTCACCTATGTGGCATCCGCTGCCGCTGCCATTTTGCAGCTGCTGCGAATTATTCTGCTGTTCGGAGGAAGGCGGCGTGACTGACGTGAATCTGCGCGCGCTTGCGCTGGACATTCTGTGCGCGGTCAACGAGGAAGGGCGGTACAGTCATCTCATGCTGCGGCAGGTGCTTGAAAAATATCAGTATCTCCAAAAGAATGAGCGGGCCTTTCTGACCCGTCTTGTGGAGGGGACG
>CAZNQZ010000431.1:0-1811 GCA_964575245.1 uncultured Lachnobacterium sp.
CCTCTTTCGTAAACAGATAGAGCACATGGAACTGATTGGCCCCGTTCAGCCGGGTGATCCCGGCCTCCGTCATCATCGCCCGCGTTCCCATCTCGCTCATCACCTGGACAATCCCCGAGACCAGATAGGAAAGACGCTCCCCCTTCCCGATGACGTAGATGGTATCCCCCTCCTTCACCTTCAAAAATTTTGCGATATTCGTGGATAAGGCGATCTCATTGTCGTGCCGGGGAAGCCTCCCGGAAATCACCAGCCTGTTGTGGAGCGCCTCCGGGTCCCTCCATATCTCACAGTTGATTTCCCTGGAATCTGATCCGCTCTCGACCGTGAGCGTCTCCTGATTAAAATACAGGACTTCCTCTATCTCCTCCCATTCCGCCAGCCCGGCGCCAATCCGTTCCACATCCGTTCCGCTGACAACGAGGTTGCCGGATTCCATTCCTGCGATCTCCAGAAAAATATCCGGCTGCAGGACAAAGTTTTCATACAGCCCAAAGCCTATGCAGCTCACAAAGGACAAAAGAACCACGATCAATCCCACAGACAGATTCTTTCCCTTCTCCTGCATGATTATTTTCGCGGACAGCGCCAGAGAAAGCGGCAGCCTGCATCCCTCAAGCGAACAGTAATTCCTTTTGAAATTGTGGGTGTGGATGCCGGAGCGCAACGCATTCAGCACCGAAATTTTCCGGTAGCAGCGCCCGCAGAGGCCGGAGACAGCCAACACCACCGCAAGGATCAGGCAGGCAGTCAGCATCGCAGCCGCGGCGTCCGGCCCCTTCGTCCAGCGCATTCCCATCATCTGTGCCTGAAACCTGCCGATCAAGCCGCTGCCTGCCAGCCCTCCGAGCACCCCTGCAAAAATGGCCCCCGCCGCGAGGCTCCCCATCTCTAAAACCACCGAGAGAAGCAGCTGGCCGGAGGTGTAACCCGCCGCCTGGAGAATGCCCGTATTTTTGAGATTCAGCTCCATAAAATTGCGGATGCTGAAGCGGATCACAATGAGCGCCACGGCAATCAGCAGACAGGAAAACAAAAGGATTACCGCCATGCTGATCAAAGACATCATGCCCACACCGGAGGACATCAGCTCCCGGTTTAACCCAAGGCCGTTTGCCGAGTCGGACAGTTCCGGGAGCTTTCGGTTGAGCAATGCGCTGATTTTCTGGTCATAATCGTAGCTGCTCACCCCCTCCCTCAGGCGGACCTTGTGCTGGGTGCATCTGCCCGCAGCGATCAGCGGATTTCCCGCCGCCAGCTCCTCCATGCACGCATGGCTCACATACACCTGATACACCGAGATGTTGAGGGGTGTCCCAAGCAGCGGGTTTTCCACAAATCCCGCCACAGTAAACGGATACTCCCGGTTTCCGATCTTCATGTAAAAGCGGTCGCCCTCCGAGTAGCCCTCTGCGGCCTTCAGATAATAGGGAAGGATGATCTCATCCTTTTTCAGGGCTCCTCCCCCGTAACCCTCCAGCAGGCCGATGGTCCTCGAAGCGTCGGCATTTCCCACCAGAAACTGCATCTGGGCGCTCTCCTTCCCCTCTCTGTGATACTCCACCCCAAACAGATTGTAGACCGTCTCATTCTCGTACTCTGCCGTTTCCGGCTCTTCCCGCAGAATCGTCTCGATCTCGTCCGCCTTCTGATCCGTCACATACATAAAATCCGCGGTGTTTGCCCTCGTATAGCAGTCATCCACCACCTGCCGCATCCCGGTGAGCACCGAAATGCTGATGTAGAGCAGCAGGGCCGCAAGGGCCGTCATAAAAAAGATGACAAAGGCCTCGCCCTTCTTTTTTTTCAGG
>CAZNQZ010000432.1:0-1794 GCA_964575245.1 uncultured Lachnobacterium sp.
TATTTCTATATTCCTTCTCAGTAAAATTAATTTTTTGTCTGGGATGAATTTTGATAAGCAAGAGCATATCCAATTTCATCAAAAATTCATTCAGTTCTTCCATCTGGCTATCTATGTACAAGAGCGAAATTCCATAAGGATACTCAATATCTGAATCCACGCGTTGGTAATATCGGGATTCCCGCAGGGTAGGCGCCCACATGACCACTTTCTGATACGTTTTACAAGTCAGCGCGGACAACTCATCCCAATCACGTTTATAGAGCACATCATTGCGCGGCAATTCTCCATAGATGAATTTCGTATCCGGCCCATAGGTAATGGATTTTTTCTCCATCTGATGCACAAAAGCATTTGTTGTCAGCGCGTAATCCACGTAATGGGGCGAACGATACAGGTGCGCAACCTGTTTATAACCCATCCCATAATGCTGGAGAAAGACATTGATCTGATCCTTTCGCACCTTGCGGATCGGATCACACTCCCATATTTCCCATTTGGCAGTCGATCTGACCCTGATATACTCTTTCAGGTCATCAATGCCATTTGCCGGACAAAGCCTGCTGTCCTTATCATCCATGTACGGGCTTTGGGATTCCTCTGACTTGCACAGCCAAATAAAATGTCTGTCACAATTATTTAATTTCATCCATTCATACAGTGCGCCGCTGTTGCCGTCAAAGTCATTTATGGATTCGATAAGCACCACATCCTCGCGCAGCGGAGCCTGTTTCATCCGCTCACACTCCTCCGCAAACGAGCGGTATGGCTCCAACCCGGACACCAGAACTCCCAGCGAATAGATATCTGCAATCCCCTGATCCGCAAGCTGCTTTGCAACCAGATCCGCGTTCAGGCGCAGCGCAATAATGACAGCATCATCCCCGTCCATATCCGGCAGAAGCTCATCCGGCGGATACACTTTTTTTCCGCAATACTCTTTATGCCACCTCACAGGTGAATTATCCAGAATACCGCAGATGTCCCATTTCCCACCATATTTGCCGATCCACTCTCTGCATGCATCATTACAGCCAAACATCCAGATGCGCTTTTTTACGGCCAGCTCACAAAACCGGCTCCATGTATTTTCCCTTAGCATTTCCGAATCAGGAAGATGCGCCTCCTGTGCAATCAGATCCCAAAATGCAAATATGCCTGCCCTGTCATTCATTCGAAAGCTCCCTCACTATTTCTCTAATCTTGTACACCCTCAATCTGCCGGCCTTTTCTATATCCATGGCAACCTCATCCTCATTTTCAATCAGCGAAATGAGAATTGCATCAAAATCACAGGGTATTTGGTTACTCCACTCATATACGGGAATATCCTCCCTGACAAACGGCGCATTTCTATCTATAAAACAGACAACCTCGACATTACTCCCTCTTAGAAATCCCTGTATCCTTTCTCCCATAATTGCGGCGCCATATATGGCCAGTCGCCGAACCCCTTTCCGCAGGAAATAACCTTCCAGCGTCTTCCCCTTCTCATAATTTTCCAACAGCTCGGAGAGAACCATCAAAACAACCTGATCCTTCCGCTGTGGAGGATATCTGCGTATGAGTTGCTTTTCTGGAATACAAATTAATTCGCTACAATCCGTTTCTGCAAAATTCCCCTCTGCCAGAAGCAACTTCACCATTTCTTCATCTGCCTTATAAGTTCTAAGAATGTTGGAGGAATAGTTATTGCCATTTCGGACATGCGTATAAAGGATGTCCTGATTTGCCGCAAAAACACATCCTTCCCTATACATACACAACCACAGAAAATAATCATCTGAACCAATG
>CAZNQZ010000433.1:0-1792 GCA_964575245.1 uncultured Lachnobacterium sp.
TTCAATAATTTCACCGTTACTTGGCATATAATCACCCCCAAATTAAGTATGAAACAAATTATTTTGTATCAAATTGAGTATACCACAATCGGGAAACAAAGTCTACAATTTCTAACACTTCATAGGGCTCCTGTTTAGAAGAGATTTCCGTTGGCGTCACAGGTTAATACGACACCGCAGTCGCGGGATTCTAAGGTGAAAAGCAAAAGCTTTCTGACAAACGTGGCCTCTCCGATCGCCTGGTTCCCGGAAGAACCGGAGGAGGCGGACTCAAGCTCCCATGCGTCGTCGGAGATGCTGTAGCTGTAGGAGCTTTCGGTGCAGGCGGAGCTTATGCCGGAATTTACCGCAAATGTCCCATGAACAGTGAAACGCCAGTGCTCTGTATTGTCGTTGGCACGATAGGCATAATATTTTGAGCCGGATACAGAATATGCGGCTGACCGCGCGAGGGCGGAGGGTTTCTCCGTTACGGTCACGGTTAGGTAGCTGCCATCCTCAAAATATTCGACGGTTTCAGAGAGAATCTTCTCCTGCGCCGTAGCGCCTGTTTTCGCATAGACTAAACCGGGCGCGCCCAAAAATCCGATGGACAGTATGACGGCGGTCAGATACGGAATAAGATGTTTTTTCATAGGTTTGCAGTCCCCTTTCTAATTATTGTTTTCGATAATTGGCTTTTGAGTATTGTATTCGACTCCTTCCTCAATATAGATAACCATGTCTTCGGACATAAAGTAGAGCGTATAGACAGAAATCGCTGCTGCACAGAGTATAAGGGTGGCTGCCGTGACGATGCAGGCGCATTTGATCCGGCGGGCACTCCGTATGGCCTTTCTTCGCTTCGGCTCCTCCATTGCTATGTAATACGCATCCGCGTATTTCTCCGGAGTCCCGAAATGATGGACGACATCCTCCAGCGTGCCGCCCGGATGAGCCTCCAGATATTCTGTCAAATCATTGGCGAGCGCGGAGGCCTGTTTCCTCCGGATAAAAAATGGACAGTTTTGCTTTACCTGCCGCAGGTAGCAGGCAATAATCTTTTGCTGTGTCATTATGTGAGCTCCTACTGTATTGTGTGCTATGTTTATATATATAGTGAACTGTTCGGTGGGTATTCATGTAGTGAATTCCGAACAGTGTCACAGCGATAATGAGCAGGAGGACAATTGCCGTGACGATGCAGGTCCGTTTGACCCAGTGGGCGCTCCGCAGGGCTTTCCTTCGCTCCGGTTCCTCCATGGCCAGATAATACGCATCCGCAAATTCCCCCGGAGTCCCAAAATAGTTGACGACGTCCTCCAGCGTGCCGCCCGGATGAGCCTCCAGATATTCCGTCAGGTCATTGGCAAGCCCGGCTGTCTGTTTTCTCCGGATAGAAAACGGACAGTTCCGCTTTACCTGCTGCAGGTAGCGGGTGATGATTTTCTGTTGTGTCATTGCTTCATTTTCTCCAATTCATCGATATCTTCAATGCCTAAAACATAAAGTATTCCGCGGCACAGGGAGCAGTATTCCCTGCGTATGTTGTCCAGATACTCTTTTCCCTTATCCTCTAAGTGGTAATAGACGCGCACGCGCCGTTTCCCCACCTTTTCCGTCCGGTCGGAAATCAGTTCCTTTTCCACCAGACGGTAGAGCGTGGGATACATCGTGCTCTCCTGAAGCGTGTATAACCCCTTGCTGCGGCTTGCCAGCTCCTGTGCGAGCTGATAGCCATACATATCCTGATCCTGCAATAAGGTCAAAACCAAAATTTCAATTGTGCCGCGTTTGATGTTCTCTGATAATG
>CAZNQZ010000434.1:0-1791 GCA_964575245.1 uncultured Lachnobacterium sp.
ACCCTGGACACCCTGATTAAGAGTCAGGTGCTCTACCAACTGAGCTAATCGCGCGCAATTTACATTACTGCCAAACGCAAAGCCTATTATATACCAATGTTTTTTAAAATGCAAGCCCCTTTTTAAAATTTTTTAAACTTTTTCACGGCAAAATCACATTCACGGGAATGTGCGGTTTATGCACATTCCCGGCTGTGAAAACGCCAACAATTACTTTTTCTCCTCTGTCTGACATTCAAAAAAGCGATCGATCTCTTTTTTTATCTTCTCCAGCGGAGTGGATTTTGACAGATACCCCTGGGGCTTCAGCTTAACCACCTTCTTAATGCTCTCCTTGTCTACCCGGCTTGTCAGGAATATGACCGGGATATCCGCGAACGCTTCCTCGGATCGGATCATCTCCAATACTTGGTTGCCGTCGCAGACCGGCATCGTGTAATCCAGCAGCACAAGATCCGGCCTGTCAAGCGTGATGCTTCGGAGTGCAGAGACACCCGAGGCCGCTGTAAACAGCTCATAATCAGCGCTCAAAAGCTCCCGCATGGTATCACGCAAAAAGTCCGAATCATCCACAACAAGAATCTTCTTTTTATGACTTATTTCCTCTTTCTCAATTTGCTTCTGATCAAGATACTGTTCGACCGCGTTCATGGCATTCTCTGTAATAATGGAGACTGCCTCATCATTGGAAACCTCTTCGGTCGTAGTCATACAATAGGCAAAATATCCCTTCCCCGTATCAAACAACAGACTGAACTGGGGGCTGTTCTTTTCAAAAACCTTTTGGAACTGCTCATAATTCAGCAATTGCTCCTTTTCAATCTCTGCTTCAGCCAGCTCCGAGAAATGTCCCTTTATATGTTCAACAAACTGCCTTGATGTATACCTTGCCGCATTCATAAGCATAACATTGATGGTCGCAGAGTTCGTGTCTATCACGCTGCCGATCGTATGGACAATCAGCTGTTCCTCCAGTACCAACATAAACTCCCATCGCTTCTTTTGCGCCGTCTTATATATTAACCGATAATACACTCCCTCGCCGAACTTTTCCCCGGCATAGCAGTTGCTGATCAGCTTGGAATCCAATTGAAACATCGCATGCAGCAGGCTGACAATTGCCTGCCCCATCACGGCCTGTTCTTCCTCCGGTAAAAGGCTTTCCCACATTTCCATGCCCGTTCTTCCAACAATCGCCTGATCCTCGATCAAAGTATGTCCGATCAGCCAGCCTGCACACACTCCGATAAAATGATCGATTGCCCGCTCCGAAAAATGTGTCACAGCCAATTCCTTCTCTAAAGCGGGAAGCGTGATTTCGCGAAAGTTTTTATGAGTACGCCTGTGCATCGCAGCCCCTTCATACCCGATCGAATCCATGTATTTTTCCTCGTCGGCAAAATGCTGGAGCGCATGGCTTTTAAAAAATTTCACCGCCTCCTGGCAAACCCACTGGTTTTTCTCCTCCTGCTCTCCCAAATCAAAAAGCTTGCTGAGAATCTTAAAGAGCCTTTTATGCTCTTTGTCAATAACCTCCACCCCAAGATTATAGCGTTCATTCCACACTAATTGATTCCCCATATTCCGTATTCTCAACCTCTACCTTCCTGATATCGCCATAAATAGTCAGCCACATCCATTATAACACATATTATGCAAAATTTCACCATTTTTGTGAAAATCAGAAAATACCCTTTTTTCGGCAAAATAAAGAACGGCGAATTACTCGCCGCTTTATTTATACTTGTTAACACTCGTATTTGCCGAAAATAAAATGTATGGACTCTTGAA
>CAZNQZ010000435.1:0-1790 GCA_964575245.1 uncultured Lachnobacterium sp.
GGACATCTTGTGCGCGCTGGCGGCGATACCCGCCAGGACGTTGAGCACGCGGGTGTCCACCTTGCGGGAATAGGTCTGGCCGGACACCGGATAACAGGACGCAAAGCCCATCTTCTCTGCAATCATCGGGTCAATCTTATCGACCGTCTCCTGATCTCTGTCAAACAGCTCCAGAAAGCTGGCCTGGGTTCCGGTGGTTCCCTTGGAGCCCAACAGCTTTAAGGAGCCCTGCACATACTCCAGATCCTCGAGATCCATCAGAAATTCCTGTGCCCAGAGTGTCGCGCGCTTTCCGACCGTCGTCGGCTGAGCGGGCTGAAAATGCGTGAACGCCAGCGTAGGCTGATCCTTAAACTTATTTGCAAACTCCGCAAGAACCGCGATCACATTCACGAGTTTTCTATGTACCAGCTGGCACGCCTCCCGCATCACGATCATGTCTGTGTTGTCGCCCACATAGCAGGAGGTCGCGCCGAGATGGATAATCGGCGCCGCCTTCGGGCACTGCCGCCCATAGGCGTACACATGGCTCATCACATCGTGGCGCACCTCCTTCTCGCGCGCCTTTGCCACGTCGTAATTGATGTCGTCCACGTGCGCCCGCATCTCGTCAATCTGATCCTGCGTGATGACCGGCCTTCCGTTCTCGGACAACCCCAGCTCCATCTCCGTCTCCGCCAGAGCGATCCAGAGCCTGCGCCATGTCGAAAATTTTTTATCCTGCGAGAAGATATACTGCATTTCCCTGCTCGCATACCGCTCCGAGAGCGGGCTTACATATCTGTCTGTGCCCATACATGCTCCTTTCCCATCTATCCCTGCCGCCGCGTTCTCTGATCCGTGAGGACATCAACGGTCAAACGGAACGCCCGTCAGCAGCTCATACGCCTCTTTGTATTTATCCACAGTCTTTTGGACCACATCGTCCGGGAGGAGATAATCACTGTCCGGATTGGCTTTCAGCCAGTCCCTGACATACTGCTTGTCGAAGGAAGGCTGTCCCTGCCCTGCCACATAGCCCGCAAGCGGCCAGAAACGCGAACTGTCGGGAGTCAGCATCTCATCTCCGAGCACAATCTGTCCGTCCTCGTCCAACCCGAATTCAAACTTGGTGTCCGCAATGATAATACCCTTTGAGAACGCATAGTCGGCACACTTCCGGTAGAGCCCGATGGTGTAATCACGGATCTTTGCCGCGTAATCCGCTCCCCGGCCCGGATAAATTTTCTCCAGCACCTCGACAGACTGCTCGAAGGAGATATTCTCATCGTGATCCCCCAGCTCTGCCTTGGTGCTCGGCGTATAGATCGGTTCCGGAAGCCGGTCGGATTCCACCAGCCCCTCCGGCAGGCGAATGCCGCAGACCGTCCCGTCCTTCTGATAGCTCGCCCATCCGCTGCCCGTGATGTAGCCCCTGACGATGCACTCGATCGGGAGCATCTCAAGCTTCCTGCACATCATGCTGTTGCCGTCAAAGCGCTCCTCACGGAAAAATTCCGGCATGTCGTCCACATTCACGGAGATCATATGATTTTTAACCACGTCCTGCGTGTAGTCAAACCAGAACCGGGACATCTGCGTGAGGATTGCCCCCTTGTCCACGATTTTATTCTTCAGAATATTGTCAAACGCGGAGATCCGGTCAGTCGCAACGATGACCAGACTGTCCCCGATATCGTAAACCTCCCTGACCTTTCCTTCCTTAAACGGTCTGTATTCTTTCATGTCAGCTCTCCTTCAAAATATCTAATCTGCATTTAATTTTTAGTCTATTATCCTTATTTAAACCT
>CAZNQZ010000436.1:0-1786 GCA_964575245.1 uncultured Lachnobacterium sp.
TCTTGAAAACAGTAATTATGGCGGGGGGATTGGGGAAGAGGGCGGCTGGCATTGACCCGTCAATCCCAAAGCCCCTGATACCCATCGCCGGAAAACCGATTCTGCAGTGGGAGCTGGAATGTCTGGTTCGGCAGGGATATCAGGATATTATACTCACAGTCTCTCACATGGCGGAGAAAATTGAAAATTATTTTGGTGACGGCTCCTCACTGGGCTGTCATATTTGCTATTTCACTGAGGAACAGCCGCTGGGGAACGCCGGGGCGCTGTTTAAATTGCGGGATTTACGGCAGATAGACGGGGATTTTCTGCTCTTAAATGCGGATTCCATGTTTGATGTGGATTTTCACCGCATGGTTTCCTTTCACAGAAGGCATCATGCCCTCGCCACCCTTTTCACCCATCCCAATAACCATCCGGGTGACAGCGGATTAATTGTCAGCACCGATGACGGAGTGGTGAGGCAATGGCTCGCCAAGGAGGATGCGCGTCCGCAGTGGTATAAAAACCGCGTGAATGCCGGATTGCATATCATCAATACGGAGCTGCTTTCGTTGACAGGTATTGATCCTGCAGGTATTGATGAGGACCATAGGGTTGACCTGGATCGGGATGTGTTGAAGCCGCTGGTGTCAAGTAAGCGCATATACACATATGATTCGCCGGAATATGTCAAGGACATGGGAACGCCGGAGCGGTTTGCACAGGTAAAAAAGGATCTGGAATCCGGAAAGGTATCGGGCCGGAATCTCTCGAAAGCACAGAGGGCTGTGTTTTTGGACCGTGACGGCACCATCAACCGGTATGTGGGATTTCTGCGTGATGTGGATGAATTTGAGCTTTTGCCGGGAGCGGCGGAGGCAGTTCGGCGTTTGAATGATTCGGGATATCTCGTAATTGTGGTGACGAATCAGCCGGTGATCGCAAGAGGCGAGGTGTCGGTTGAAACGCTGCAATCCATCCACAATAAGATGGAGACCCTCCTCGGCAGCGAGGGAGCGTATCTTGATGCCATCTATTACTGTCCGCATCATCCGGATAAGGGCTTTGAGGGAGAGATTTCCGCACTGAAATTTGATTGCGATTGCCGCAAGCCCAAGCCGGGAATGCTGCTTTGTGCGGCAGAGGATTTTCACATTGACCTGAAAGCCTCATGGATGGTCGGCGACGGAGACCGGGATGTTTTGGCAGGAAGAAATGCAGGGTGCAGAACGGTGTATCTTTCTGGAGGAGAAGGCGGTGAAAATGAAGGGGCAGATTATACGGCAGCGTCCCTTTTGGAGGCGGTAGAGGTGATTCTTAATACTCTGGCATAATTTATACTGAAAGCAAGATTATCCAGAGCATCTTTATATAAAAGATGCTCACCAAGCTGGGCTGCTGCCATATGGCGGAACGGATTTTAATCCAATTCATACATTGATGTGTTGAGGCGGGAAGCTTCGGATATGCCGGAAATTGCAGGGATGCAACTCCCAGTGGAACCATAGTATAAATATTTATGTTGTTTCGATGATAATTCTGTACAAAAAGATCCTTGTATTGCCTGCATTTTGACAACACAAGGATTTTTTGTTGCAGGCGAAGCTTAGGTTATAGCTGGACCTTATATTGGCAAAAAACGAACAAAACTGGCAAAAACAATGGGGTGTAGGTGGAATTTGTTCTATTTTTATAAAAATAATATCAAAAAGAAGTTGATTTTATAATAATATAGTGATATTGTTAAATTCATAGAGAATTTTCATTACAACCCGGCGGAAGCAGGTAATGAATGAAGCAAACT
>CAZNQZ010000437.1:0-1778 GCA_964575245.1 uncultured Lachnobacterium sp.
AAATTCCCATATCTTTTCCACGTTTATAGCCTTTCCTCTATGCCTTCAGCTCCCTGAGCTCCGCCATAATTGCCGGAATGTTGATATTCTGCGGACAATGCTTTGTGCAGGCCCCACAGCCGACACAATCCTCTGGCCGACCATCCGTCTGAATCTCCTTCAGCTGATTGAGCGCCCAGCCGCCCTGCAGCTTGTAGGTATTGTAGACCCTCAGAACCTCCGGAATATTGATCTTTGCCGGACAGGTGTCACAGCAGTAACGGCATGCCGTGCAGGGCACCTTGATCTGATCCCGAAACTGTCTGCATACATCCAAAAGCAGGGCGTTCTCCTCCTCAGTCACAGTCTTTTCATCCGAAAATGTCGCAATGTTATCCTGAATCTGAGATAAGCTTGACATTCCGCTCAAAACCACTTGAACCTGCGGCAGATTTTTTACAAAGCGAAGTGCCCACGCGGGAATGCTCCACTCGGGATGCACATCCGTTAATAATTTTTCTGTCTCCGGCGTCAGAGCCGCCAGACGCCCGCCGCGCACCGGCTCCATAACCATAATCGGAATATTGTGCCGTTCAAGCACCTCGTACTCCGCCTTTGAGGAGCCGAACAGCCAGTCGAAATAATTGAGCTGAATCTGCGCGAAATCCCAGTTATGGTGGATTGTAAACTTCTCAAGAGTTTCCGGTGACGAATGGGAAGAAAACCCCAGGTATGTAATCCTTCCCGCCTTTTTCTGCTCAATGAAATAGTCCACAGCGCCGCCG
Source organism: uncultured Lachnobacterium sp. (assembly GCA_964575245.1). Taxonomy (GTDB): domain Bacteria; phylum Bacillota; class Clostridia; order Lachnospirales; family Lachnospiraceae; genus Roseburia. The sequence goes on from CAZNQZ010000437.1 coordinate 765, forward strand.
TCGATGTACTCCTGCGCAATCTGATTGTTGATCCCATGAATCAGATAGAAATCAATGTGGTCCGTATGAAGCCTCTCCAGCTGCTCCTCGAAGACCGCCCTGTAATCCTTGCTGGCAAATATCAGGTATTTGGTCGCGAGATAAAAGCTGTCTCTCGGATAGCGGTCCACCAGCGCCTCCCCGAGAAATTTCTCCGAGGCCCCTCCGTGATAGACGTATGCGGTATCAAAGTAGTTGATGCCCTGCCCCATTGCATAGTCTATGATCTCCTGTGCCTTCTCCTTGTCGATCACTGAATCCGGCTGTCCCGAAACAATTGGAAGACGCATATTTCCCATCCCCAGACGGGAAAGCTTTATATTCTGAAATGCTTTGTACTCCATAATCATTCCTCCTTCACACAAACAGTATAATTCCATTGTACCAGATTTCTGTAATTAATCAACGTTTTATTCAAATTGGCTCGCGTAGAGCTTATAGTAAGCTCCCTTTGCCTGCATGAGCGCCTCGTGGGTGCCCTGCTCCACCACGTCCCCGTGATCCACCACCAGAATATTGTCCGCGTTCTGGATCGTGGACAGGCGGTGCGCGATGACAAAGCAGGTCTTTCCCTCCATCAGCCTGCGCATGGCCTTCTGCACCTTGCGCTCCGTGTTTGTGTCCACATTGCTGGTCGCCTCGTCCAGAATCAGCATGCTGGTATTGTAGAGCATGGCGCGGGCGATCGTCAGAAGCTGCTTCTGTCCCTTGCTGATATTGCCGCCGTCCTCGCTGATCTCTGTGAGATAGCCCTTCGGCAAACGCGCGATATAGCTGTGAATATGCGCTGCCTTCGCCGCGGCGACAACCTCCTCCATCGTCGCACCCTCCTTGCCGTAGGCAATGTTGTCGAAAATCGTCCCGGAAAACACCCAGGTATCCTGCAGCACCATGGCGTAGCTGCGGCGCAGGCTGTCTCTGGTGACACTGCGGATTTCATGGCCATCCACAGTGATCGCACCGCTATCCACATCA
>CAZNQZ010000438.1:0-1777 GCA_964575245.1 uncultured Lachnobacterium sp.
CCGCCCGCAGAATCCACTCCGGCTGCACCCCCCGAAGCAGCACTGCCTTGCCGGCCGAAATCAGAGAGCCGAACCAGTGCATTTTTGCCCCGGTATGATACAGGGGCGGAATACACAAAAACACATCCTCCTTCGTCTGCCCGTGATGATTCTGCTCCGTCTCGCAGGAGGAGCGGAGCGAGCGGTGGTCGTGCAGAATTGCCTTCGGGAATCCGGTGGTTCCGGACGAGAAATAGATAGCCGCGTAATCCGTCTCCTCCAGGGCGACCGGCGGTGCGCTGGAGGAGCAAAATCCCGTCAGGCTCAGAAAATCCTCCGCATAGGCAGGCCTGTCCGCCCCCGGGAAAAACATCATCTTCACCCCGGGCAGCTCTCCCTCAATCGCATCCATGCGGCTGATAAATTCCGGCCCGAAAACCAGCACCTCCACATCCGCAAGCTCAAGACAGTATTTGATCTCCTCTGCGGAATAGCGGAAATTCAGCGGGACAGCGATCCCTCCCGCCTTTAAGATGCCAAAATAAATAGGCAGCCATTCCAGACAATTCATCATCAGAATGCCTACCTTCGTCTCCCGCTTCAGCCCCCGGCTCAAAAGCAGGTTGGCAAAGCGGTTGGCGCGCCTGTCAAAATCCGTCCAGCTCAGCTCCCTGCGGTAGGGCGCTCCGTTTCCCGCACTCTCAATCAGGCTTGCCTCGCGCCAGGTCACCGCACTGTCGCGCTCCTCAGACGGATTCAGCTCCACAAGCGCGGTATCCGATCCGTACAGCCGGGCGTTTCTCTCTAAAAAATCCGTAATCACCATAGTTTTTTCTCCTTATTATTGTATCACGAATCCGTTCACAGCCGCATGAGCGACATAGGTGCCCAGTTCATCCCTCACATCCGCTGTGAGCAGCGCGGTAGAGCGGCCCTGTCTCAGGCAGGACGCCTCCGCAATCAGGCGTTTTCCCTTTGCGGGGGAGAGAAAGGTGATGGAGACATTCTGACTTACCGTCTTTTTTTCGGAATAGCCGTTGGACGCAATCGCGCAGGCAAAATCCGCCAACGTAAAAATAACGCCGCCCATGGGAACGTCGTTTTCGTTCATATGCCGATCCTCCAAAATCAGTGAACAGACCGCCTTCCCCGGCTCCGCAGAATCAATGACAATCCCTGTGGTGCCTGTGGCAAAGCGGTCGTTCTGGAACCGGCTTCGTATCTCTTCTAAAGCTGACATGAGCAAACTCCTTCCTCACCGTATAAGACTGTGGGCTCAGCACAAAGTATCAGATAAAGAATACTGAATTTTTTGCCCGATGTCAAGATTTATCTCTTTTAAATGTAACGAGGGTGAAGCTAAAAAAGAGATGCTCTGGAAACGGATCAAACAGAGCAGGGAGCAGAAACACAGGAGAATACTGGAATCATTCAAGGAGATCCCGCTAAAAGAATATAGGGAAGAGATTGGAAGGAGGATTCAGATCAGGTTAGAGTAGGAAAGGCTGACGAGGAGGAGGTAATAAACAGGGAAAAACAGATATGGAAGAAACATACCGGGCAAGGAAGATTTTGTGGCTTTTATGTACAAGGACTGTTGGTAGAACTAAGAAAAAGCCTGATGCTCTAAGAAGAGATATAAAAGTTTAAGCGTCAAAGCAGCCTTAACTGTAGGAAACGCTGATTAATCGACTTTAAACCAGCATTATCCCAGTTTGCCAAGTTTTTGAAAGGGAGTGTAATATAAAGTGTGTAAGTTACCGGTAACTAAAACTTACGCACTTTATTTTTAATGTAA
>CAZNQZ010000439.1:0-1174 GCA_964575245.1 uncultured Lachnobacterium sp.
GGTACAATTGTGATCTTCTGCACCGGCTCCGTATTTTTCTGCAGGGCGGAGACCAGCGCATGGCCGACCTCGTGGTAGGATACAATATGCCGCTCCCGCTCGCTCATGACCCGGTCCTTCTTCTCCTTGCCTCCAACTGCCACCAGCTCGAAGGCCTCAAAGAGATCCGTCTGGTTGACAAAGCGCCGTCCGTTCTTGACCGCATTGATTGCGGCCTCGTTGATCATGTTTGCCAGATCCGAGCCCACCAGACCCGCAGTGGCCAGTGCCAGCGCATCCAGATCCACCGTCTCATCCATGTGCACATCCTTGGAGTGCACCTTGAGGGTCTCCAGACGCCCCTTCAAATCCGGCTTGTCGACAATGATCCGCCGGTCAAAACGTCCCGGGCGCAGGAGGGCCTTATCCAGCACCTCCGGTCGGTTCGTCGCCGCCAGAATCAGGATTCCCTTTGAGGGATCGAAGCCGTCCATCTCGGAGAGCAGCTGGTTTAACGTCTGCTCCCGCTCGTCATTCCCGCCGTAGCGGCTGTCGCGGCTCTTGCCGATGGCGTCAATCTCATCAATAAAGATGATACAGGGCGCCATCTTCTGCGCTTCCTTAAACAGATCCCGCACGCGGGATGCGCCCACTCCGACAAACATCTCCACAAAATCCGATCCGGCCAGCGAGAAGAACGGCACGTTCGCCTCCCCCGCCACAGCCTTGGCAAGCAGCGTCTTGCCGGTACCGGGCGGTCCCACGAGCAGCGCGCCCTTGGGCAGCTTGGCCCCGATCTCGCTGTATTTCTTCGGATTGTGCAGGAAATCAACCACCTCCTGCAGGGACTCCTTTGCCTCGTCCTGCCCCGCCACATCCTTGAAGGTGACGCCGGTGGTTTTCTCCACATAGACCTTGGCCGTGCTCTTGCCAACGCCCATCGCACCGCCGCCCATGCGCCTCATCAGAATTCCGAACAGAATCCAGATAAACACAAAGGGGATCACGATGCTCAAAATATTCACCAGCCATGTGGAGGTGTTGTCCGGGACCTTGGCGCTGATCTCCACCGGCTTGTCCTCCGATGTCCTCGCGCTCTTGAGCTCGGCAACCAGCTCCGTGTCATTCACATAGCCCGTGTAATAGGTGATGGGATACTGGCCCTTATCCTTCACAAGCTTGTAGTCGATCTCAT
>CAZNQZ010000439.1:1184-1758 GCA_964575245.1 uncultured Lachnobacterium sp.
TTTCCCGCCGCAAGCTGATCCAGAAACTCCGTGTAGGTCGTCTCCTTCGAGCTCATCTGGGAAAAACGGCTCGCCAGCAGTGACACGAAAAAAAGAACCACAAGCGTCATCATGATAAAGCTTAAAATCATCTGGCCGTTGCGGCCCCCCTTGTTGTTCTGACTGCCGCTCCCGCTCTTTTTGCCGTTATTGTTGTAATCCTTAGGGGTATTTTCCATAGTTCCTCCAGTGTTATGTAAACCGTTTAACAATTGTATTATATGTAAAAAAGGAATTGAAATCAACAATTTGTTCATGAACTTTTCGCTTTATTTCTAAAGTTTTTATTAAAAAGGTATAGAATATTTTGTCCACAGGCGGTATAATAGCTTAGTTGTTGGTAAAATGAGCATACAGTTGGAGGACAATTATGTCAGTAAAATACGTTTTCGTCACCGGCGGCGTGGTATCCGGACTCGGGAAGGGCATTACGGCCGCATCCCTCGGACGTCTGTTGAAAGCCAGAGGCTACCGGGTAACCATGCAGAAATTTGATCCGTACATCAACATTGATCCCGGAACCATGAACCCGATT
>CAZNQZ010000440.1:0-1757 GCA_964575245.1 uncultured Lachnobacterium sp.
GCAAACATGATAATATAGATACAAGAAGAAAAAGGAGCTTCTTATTAAAGAATTAGAATGGTGTAACGAACATATAAGCGATCTGGCTAATACTGCAAATGTTCTTTATCAAAAATATATTACTGGAGAGTATTTTTCTGCCAGAAAACAATGCCTGGATTTCAAACGAATGGAGTTGGAATGTGAAAAATACAATTTAAAATTAAAGAGAGGTGCTTATGTTCCTGCAAAAGTGGATGAATAAGCGGATTGAGGATTACCAGAGCGACCTGCTGCAGAAATACTGTGATGAGGTGGAGTCGATGTACACGAAGATGCGGGGCTGGAGACACGATTACCACCACCACATTCAGGTGCTGCAGGCCAGCATGGCGCTTGGCAAATATGAGGAGGTAAACAATTACCTGCGTCAGCTTAACGACGACTTGACTCAGGTGGACACCGTGGTCAAAACCGGAAGGGTCATGGTCGACGCGATCCTGAACGGAAAGCTGAACATTGCGGCTCAGAACGGGATCTCGGTCAACGTCAGGGCGAAGATCCCGGAGGGTACGCCGGTGTCGGACGTGGACCTGTGCGCCATCATCGGAAACCTGCTGGACAATGCCATAGAGGAGAATCAAAGGCTTCCCCGGGAAGACCGGTTCCTCCGCATTTACGTCGGGCGGAAGAATACCCAGTGCTATCTGGCATTCACCAATGCCGCCGGAAAAAAGCGCGAGAAGCGCAGAAGCCTGTTTGCCTCCGCAAAAGGTGCGCAGCACGGGATTGGTCTCCTTCGGGTGGAAAGCCTGGTAAAGAAATACGGCGGCCTCTTCTCGGCGGACAGCGAGGACGGTGGATTCACGGCGGAGCTGCTGATCCCCCTGCAGCCGGATGTCCGGCAGCAGGGCTGAACAGATCCTCCGGACGGGGATATATTTTCATAGCTTCCGGGCGGGCTCACACTTTCATAAACAGATGCATTTCGTTCACCGAAAATGACTTTTGGTTCGCGAAATGCGTTTTTTATTTCCTGTTAAGGATACAATGATGACATACATGTAGAAAGGAGCCTCTGGGATTCATCATGAAGATTGGAGCGAAAAAACAAAAGAAACAAAACGAGGAAAAGGAACCGAAGCGCAAGCCGAAATACGGGCTGTTTTCCTGCGTGGGCTACATTTACCGTCTGCTTTGGCAGACCGAGAGGCCGCTGGTGTTTGTGGGGATTTTTACCGTCCCCATATCCTTAGGGCTGTCGGCGCTGGCGCTCTATACCCCGCCCGCCGTGCTGTCGGCGCTGGAGCGGTGGGACAGCTTTTCGCCCATAGCGCTGGTGATTATCGGTCTGATGCTGGCGCAGCTTTTGTGCGACGCCGTCAATAACATTGTCTCCACAAAGATAAGCAACTCCGAACATTATGTCTTGATGAACATGCAATATATCTATGGCAAAATCCAGCGTGAGCGGGACTGGTATCACGAATATGACATTGAAGTGGAGAAGTTAAATGAACGCGCGTACAGGGCTACCCAAGACAATCACACGGCAGGCGTGCACTTTCCCATGGTTTTTGCCGACATGGTGGCACAGCTCTTAAAATTCCTGCTGTTTACTGCGGTGATTTCCCTGCTGCACCCTGCCATCATCCTGCTCCTTGTTTTTGGGTGCCTGCTGAATGCCGCCATGGGGAGATGGGAGTGGAGGAAGAACTGGGAGGAGCGGGATGTGCGCAATGCCATTGAGAAGAAAATTAATTGCATTGTCTGGAGCG
>CAZNQZ010000441.1:0-1756 GCA_964575245.1 uncultured Lachnobacterium sp.
TCCATTTCCTTGATCATCTTGGCAGTGTCAAGCTTTACATCTTCTTCAACGGTTTTCAAGAGGTATTCTTTTGCTTGTTCAGAGGTCAATCCGGAGATTCTCTCCAGTTCCTGCAGGCGTTGCTCGTTCAACTTTGCTATCTCAGCCTTCTGCTTGTTCAACGCTTCTTCTCTCGCGTTAAAGCTCACTTCCCGCTTCTCGATTGCCTCCAGCTTCCTGTCCAGATTTTCTTCCTTCTGGACGATTCTGCGTTCATTGCGCTGGATTTCATTTCTGCGTTCCTTAATTTCCTTGTCGAGCTCATTCTTAGACTTAATCGTCTCCTCCTTGATCTCGATCATGGATTCCCGCTTCTTCTCCTCGGCAGTTTTCACGGCCTCGTCGATGATGCTGCGCGCCTTCTCCTCGGCACTGCCGATCTTAGAGCTGGCTACCTTCTTATGGTACGCATCCGAAATGAACCACATCGCAACTGCGGTCACAACCAGAGTGATAGCGACGGCAATAACGATTTCACCCATTACAGGAGCACCTCCTTTATTTAGTTTTCATTGTACATATAACAAAAAGAAACCCTTTCCATGTCATAATTAACAACAAATCAATTTTATCCTTTTTGCCCTCTCCTGTCAAGCAATGAAAATGATTATTCTGAAAATAATGCAGTCGATGCTCCAAATTCCCGCATTGCGCGCAGGATCGCGCTGCTCTCAAAGCCCCTGCCCACCAGATAGCGGAATACCTTTGCGCGCTCCCTTTTGTCAGAATCCGGCGCAAAATGGCGTTTCCTGAGCACGGCACAAATCTGCGAATCCTCGTCTTCGGTGTACTCCGCGAGAAGCGCCCCCTCGATCAGCTCCGGCGCCACTCCCTTTGCCTTGAGCGCAGAGATCAGCCGCCGTCTTGAATTTTTCTCCTTCTTACATCGGATATAGGTGCAGGCATAGCGGTAATCGTCCAGATAGTGATAGCTCAGGAGATACGCGACCGCGGCCTCCACGCACTCCGGCGGATACGCCTCCACAAGCTTCCCCCGCAGCTCCCGCTCCGTCCGGTCCATGCGCTCCAGCAGATACAGGGCGCGCTTCGTAGCCCTCTTCGTGAGCACCTGTTCGATCAGCCCGCGGTACTCCTCCTCCGAAATCCTCCCTCCATCCAGAAGATTCGCTTCCGCGGCCTCCCTCCGGTACAGCGTCAGCGTCTCTCCGTTGTCCAGACACACCCTAAGCCTTCCCCCTGTCAGAGGCGCACACTCGGTAACCGCAATCACGGCCTACTCCTCCGGCCTGTCAGCGGGATCATCCACGGAGGGCTTTGCACCGTTTGCCAGCTCCTCCTGCTCCTGTGCGAAGTAGTGCGCGCGCACCTTCTCCTCAATCATCTGTGCGAACGCTGGATTTTCCTTCAGATAGGTCTTCGCGTTCTCCCGCCCCTGGCCGATCTTGTCGCCCTCGTAGGCAAACCATGCGCCGGATTTGTTGATGATGCCGACATTGGCGGCGAGATCCAGAATATCGCCCTCGCGGGAAATCCCCTGCCCGAACATAATATCGAACTCCGCCTCTTTAAAGGGCGGGGCCACCTTGTTCTTGACCACCTTCACCCGCGTGTGGTTGCCGACCACTTCTCCGGCCTGCTTCAACGCCTCCACGCGCCGCACGTCCAGACGGACGGAGGCGTAGAACTTCAGCGCGCGTCCTCCGGTGGTGGTCTCTGGATTGCCGAACATCACGCCAACCTTCTCCCGGAGCTGGTT
>CAZNQZ010000442.1:0-1729 GCA_964575245.1 uncultured Lachnobacterium sp.
GATCAGATTTATTAAATCTTGATATCATTTTTAAAACAAGAGCCGGATTTCCGGCTCTTGTCTGTTTCTAATGCATTTTTGTTTTGTTTTCCCCGTCCATCTTTGCCATGATCCGGACAGCTTCGCGGATCTCCTCCGGCAACAGCGCCATATCCCCCTCGAACGCCAACCCGGTATAGATATACTTTGCATAGGCGACGCAGGCCTCTGCGTAGAGACGCGAAAGCTCCGTGTCTTCGGCTGTGCTCTGCCCCTCCGCCTTCACCAATGCCGCCAGCGTGTGCATATCAAAATAGAAATAGCGCACATTCTCCCTGGTTCGGATGGTCTGCAGCCGGCCCCGCAGCGCGGCAATCAGCTCCCTGTCGCCGGATTGCATGAGTACACACACCTGCACCATCCACTGCTCCATCGGAAGAGCGAGAAATATCTCCTCCAGCGGCAGAATCCCAGCCTTTCCCAATTCCCAGCAGCTATCCGGAAGCATGAGAAAATCGCCCTTGTGCTCCAGCTGGCGTGCCACATCATGGCGCAGCTCCCCGCGGAGCCATCCCGGATATTCCTTCGAGCGGCCAAGCTCTGCGAGCGCCTTCCCGTACAAAAAACGCATCGTCTGACAGCTGGCGTCGGAAAAAGCGTCTTTGACCAGAAGAATGCTCTCAGCGATGATCTGCTCCTGCTCGCTCAGCTCTGCCCTCTCCTGCTCCTTTAACGCCGCAAAGTATTGATTTCCCAGATCCGCCATCTCCTCCGGCAGGCCGAGCCGGTCCGCGGCCTCCATCCCCAGCACATACAGATTCGCATTCCCCGCGCAGGTATTGCGGCCATCCCCGCTGTACACACGGCATAAACGCAGTACCTCCCCATCCTGACACTCCATGGCAAGCCCGGTCAGAACGGCACTGTAGAAGGTTCCCCTGCACTGGTTTAAAAATGGCGTATCGACAGCCGCCAGCTTACCCAGCGCCTCCTCTGCGGCCCGGACCAAGCTCCTGCCGTCATGCATTCCGATATACTCCGGGACAATCTGCAGCCACCAGCGGATATTCTCCGGTTCCTGCCGCATCAACCGCTCCAGAATGGACACATTGCGCGCATAATGCCTGCGCCTCGCCTCCTCCGTCTCAAAGGCATAGCCATAATGATGCACAAACGCAGCGATTCTCTTGCATTTTCCGAGAGTCGGCACCAGCGACTCGTGGACGCTCCCCTCAAAGTGTGTGTCCTCGTGGAGGCGGATCATCCGGGATACCCAATCATCCGAATAGTCGCTGCCATCCCTCTTTGCATAGTTTCTGACGAAGTAAACCGCCTGCTCATATTCCTGATACTCCCCGGACTGGAAAAACGCAATGATCGGGCTGACATCCTCGAACCACTCATCGTCGTCCAAAAAGAGAAACCATTCTCCCTTTGCATGCATGAGTCCGGCATTTCGTGCCTTCGCAAAATCGTCACACCATACAAATGGAATGATCTGATCGGTATATCCCATCAGTTTTTTTCTCATTTCCGTACTGCAGCCGGTGTCCACAAGGATCAGCTCGGTGTCCAGCTGCTCTCTCAGGGGAAGCAGAGAATCCAAACACTGCTCCGTGGTATCCTCTCTGCCTGACACAAGTATAGATATTGTTAAAATCGGTCGTTTCATTTATTCTTATATTCTCATTTAACTTTACATGTCTTCCATTAAAATCTGCAAAAAGGGAGGGCCTTGCGCCCTCCCCAT
>CAZNQZ010000443.1:0-1726 GCA_964575245.1 uncultured Lachnobacterium sp.
GGAGCACAAGCAGTACCACGGCAGCGGAAAGACCCTGCAGTACCTCTACACCATCGCCCGCAATCTCTGCACGGATCACTTCCGCAGGACACAGGCCGACGGGCTGCCCGAAGAACTGCCGGATGCCTTTCCGGAGGACCGCCTTCTCTCCGGCATGGCAGTACGCAATGTGCTCGCCGCCTTTCCGGAGGAGACCAGAGAGCTTCTGCTTTTGCGCTATGTCAACGGCGTCCCCATGTCTGCCCTTGCAAGGCTCACGGGATTGTCCCGCTTTGCGGTGCGCAGGCGCCTGCTCGCCGCCTCGGAGGAACTGAAAACTGCATTGAAGAAAGAAGGTATCTATGAATAAAGTTTATCAAAAACTGCTGCAGGACGCCTTTGCTGCCCCGCCACCCCTGCGAAAAAACGAATTTTTACAGAGTCTGCCGAAACACCGCCTCTCTCTCTCCGGATTTCTGGGTTTCCAGCTCGGCTATATCCGCAGGCGGATCTGGGTATTGAATTTGTCCGTGCTTGCCGCCGCGCTGCTCTTTGCTCCCCTGCTCGCCGGGCAGGCAGTCTGGATGGCAGCCGCACTGGCCCCGCTTATGGCTGTCTCAGTCATCGCCGAGAGCGGCCGCTCCCAGCGGTACGGCATGTCCGAGCTGGAGATGGCATCGCGCTTTTCCCTGCGCAGCGTACTGTTTGCCCGGCTTGTGATCCTGGGTGCCACCAACCTTGCCGTTTTCGCCATCCTTATTTTCACGGTCGGAAGATCCGCAGGGATTTCCTTTCTGCAGACCGGAGTCTACCTGCTGTGCCCGTATTTTGTCACCGCCTTCCTCTGCCTGTGGACAGTGCGGCACATCCATTCCCGCGACAGCCTTCTCGTCTGTCTGGGAATCGCCGTATCAGTGAGTGCAATTCCCATTTTGCACCCGGTTTTCAATGTCTTTACGGAGGTTCGGTTTTCGTGGTGGGTGTTCGCGCTGACGGCGTCGGCAACAGGCGCAGTGTTGGAAAGTGCAAAAACAATCAAACAGACGGAGGTTTCTTATGGAATTAGTAATTGACCGGCTTACCAGACAGTACAAAAACAAAATAGCGGTTGACCGGCTTTCCTTTCGCTTTTCGCCGGGTATCTACGGCCTGCTCGGCGCCAACGGCGCCGGTAAAACCACGCTGATGCGGATGATCTGCGGCATCCTCGCTCCCACCAGCGGCACCATCGCGCTGGACGGAATCGACGTCCGCGAGGAGGCCTACCGCAGCAGGCTTGGCTATCTGCCGCAGGACTTCGGCTACTACCCCAATTTTACGGGGAGAGACTTTCTCATGTATCTGGCGGCTCTAAAGGGCCTGGATAAGCGCGCCGCAGCCGGGCGCGTGGAGGAGCTTTTAGAGCTGGTGGCCATGAGCGGCCATGCCAATAAAAAAATGCGCACCTACTCCGGCGGAATGAAACAGCGGATCGGCATCGCGCAGGCCCTCCTCAACTCCCCGGATCTGCTGGTTCTGGACGAGCCGACCGCGGGGCTTGACCCGAAGGAGCGCGTGAGGTTCCGCGATTTGATTGCGTCCCTCGGGGAAAAGAGCATTGTGCTCTTCTCCACACACATCGTATCAGACATTGACCGGATCGCCAGCCGCGTTCTCATGATGAACCGGGGACAGCTCGTGTTCGACGGGACAAGGTCGGAGGTTCCGGAGGATCTCGAGGCATTTTATTTAAAGGAATTTAACGAAC
>CAZNQZ010000444.1:0-1726 GCA_964575245.1 uncultured Lachnobacterium sp.
CCACCTTGCCCTTGATGGCGGCCTCGGTGAGCACCTTGGTGGTCTCCTGGAAGGACGCAGCCGACAGGAAGGAGTTTGTGGCAAGAGACGCCTTGGTAATTCCGAGAAGAACCTGTGCGCCCTCCGCCAGTTTTTTGCCCTCTGCCTCAAGTTTCTCGTTTTTCTCAAGAAAATCGAGCGCATCCACCATGCTGCCCGGCAGCCAGTCGGAATCCCCGTTTTCCTCGACGCGGATTTTCTGCAGCATCTGGCGCACGATGACCTCAATATGCTTGTCGTTGATCTCCACACCCTGCAGACGATACACGCGCTGTACCTCGCGGAGCATGTAATCCTGTACGGCGCGGACGCCCTTGATCTTTAAGATATCGTGCGGGTTGACCGAACCCTCAGTGAGCTCGTCTCCGGCTTCCAACACGGCTCCGTCCGTAATCTTTAAGCGGGAGCCGTATGGAATCAGGTAGGTCTTGGTCTCCCCGTCCTCCGGATTGGTCACGACGACCTCACGCTTTTTCTTGGTCTCCTTGATCGTGGCAACGCCTGCAAGCTCGGTGATAATCGCAAGTCCCTTCGGCTTGCGCGCCTCAAAAATTTCCTCGACACGCGGAAGACCCATTGTGATATCGTTTCCTGCCACGCCTCCGGTGTGGAAGGTTCTCATGGTCAGCTGCGTGCCCGGCTCACCGATGGACTGCGCCGCGATGATTCCGATCGCCTCACCGACCTGTACGGCCTGCCCGGTCGCCATGTTTGCACCGTAGCACTTCGCGCACACTCCCATGTGTGAGCGGCAGGTAAGGATCGTGCGGATTTTCACACGCGTGATCGGCCCGCCCTTCTCGTCAACGCCGAAATTAACCACCTTTGCAGCCCGGCGCGGCGTAATCATATGATTCGCTTTGACAATGACGTTGCCGTCCTTGTCACAGATGGTATTGCATGAAAACCGTCCGGTAATACGCTCCTGAAGGCTCTCGATCTCCTCTTTGCCCTCCATGAACGCCTTTACAATCATTCCCGGAATCTCGCGGTCCGTGCCCGCACAGCAGTCCGACTCGCGGACGATCATGTGCTGCGACACATCGACGAGACGTCTGGTCAGATACCCGGAATCGGCGGTGCGCAATGCCGTGTCGGACAGACCCTTGCGGGCGCCGTGGGCGGACATGAAATACTCCAATACATCCAGACCCTCACGGAAATTGGATTTAATCGGGAGCTCGATGGTGCGTCCTGTCGTGTCCTGCATCAACCCGCGCATTCCCGCAAGCTGCTTAATCTGCTTGTCGGAACCACGGGCTCCGGAATCCGCCATCATAAATATATTATTGTACTTGTCAAGACCGGACAACAGCGTGTGAGTCAGCTCGTCGTCCGTCTCTCTCCAGGTCTCGATTACTTCCTTGTAGCGCTCCTCCTCGGTGATGAGTCCTCGCTTATACTGCTTGGTAATCCGGTCAACCGTATTCTGAGCCTCCTCGATCATCTGCGGCTTTTGCGGCGGCACAGTCATGTCAGAGATGGAAACCGTCATTGCGGCCTGCGTCGAATACTTGTAGCCCATCGCCTTGATGTCGTCCAACACCTCCGCGGTCCGTGTCGCACCGTGAATGTCGATGACCTTTTCCAGAATCCGCTTGATCTGCGGACGTCCAACATGGAAGTCGATCTCCAGCCTGAGTGCGCCCTCCGGTGTCGAGCGGTCCACAAATCCCAGATCCTGCGG
>CAZNQZ010000445.1:0-1715 GCA_964575245.1 uncultured Lachnobacterium sp.
GGGAAAAACACCACCGTCCGGGAGGCGCTCATCCAGTAGCCCACACTCTCATCCAGCCCGGTCAGGAGGGCGACGATAACGGAACCACAGACAATGGCCGCCTTTTTCCCCGGGCCTCCCCCCTCGATAAAGGGCACAAGCATATGCCACACCACCATGGAGAGCAGATACCACAGAATCCAGAACGGTGTCGTGAGGGTAAAGCCCGCACTGTATATGACATTAAACACAACGTAGGGAAGCAGCAGGCGGCGGACGATTTTAGTTGGGTCAAACCGCGCGAACATGCCGGAGAGGAAGACAAACAGCGGCATGTGAAAGCTGTAGATCAGGGTGTAGAGCATGCGGATCATCTCATGGCGGCTGCCCTCAATCATATGGCCGAATACCACACAGAAGATCAAAAACGCTTTGATATTGTCATACCGGTACTCCCTCTGCAAGCTGCTCCTCCTCCTTCTTGCCATCCGCCCGGGGGAACGACACGACCGCCTTGAAGGTGTCCCCCAAAATCTCTATGTCAAACCTTCCCCCCAGAGCGTTCGTAAAGGTCTCTACAATCGCGAGTCCCAGCCCGTTTCCCTCCGTGCTCCGCGACGCGTCTCCGCGGACAAAGCGCTCCCTGATCTCCTCCGGCTCAAAATTGATCGGATAGGCGGACACGTTGACCAGCTCAAGAAACACACGCTCCTCCCGCAGGAAGGTCCGCACAAAAATGCGGGTTCCATTCAGCGCATACTTGTACGAATTTTCCACCAGATTCTGCACAATGCGATACAGATATCCGCCGTCCGCAATCACCGGCACATGGTCCGCAAGGTCCAGCTTCACGCGCTCCGACTCCGGCCGGAGGTTCTCATCACAGTCTGCCAGCACCTGCCGGACCAGCCGGCTGACATCCAGACGCTTTCGCTCAAGCGGTGCGCTGCCGCTCGACGCCTTTGCCAGGTCAAAGACATTCTCGATCATTTTTTTCAGGATATCCGTCTTTCGCGTGAGCACCGCAAGATAATCCCGCATCACATCGGAATTCTCCTCCTTCTTCATCAGCTCGATATAGCCGATCACTGAGGTCAGGGGCGTCTTCAAATCGTGGGAGACATTCGTGATCAGGTCGATCTTCATCCGCTCACTCTTCACGCGCTCCTCCACCGCGCTCTTCATCCGCTCCTCAAGCTCCGCCATAATCTCCTCCCGGTCAATACTCTGATCCAGGAGCCCAAGGGTCAGCTCCGAGAGCCTCCGGTCCGCCCTGCAGGAAACCGGAACCAGATACGAGAGAATCGGAAGGAACCAGATCGCCCCTATCTGCCAGAACATGCCGTAAATCCGCAGCTCCCCAAAAATACTGTTGCCCGCCATATGTCCGCCCGCCCCAGTGGGCATCATCAGCAGAACGGAAGCCGCAAAAAAATACACCAGCGCCGCCCGCCGTGCCATGCGCTTGAGAGCGATTAAATTTTGTATGCGCCCGGCCACATCCTCTATGCGGTCCGCACGCCGGATGCACAAGTCCGCAAGGCTCACCAGAAACAGAGCCGAGCTCAGCGCGAGCGCGATGCTCATGCCCCTGTAATACACCCTGTGCGTGCTTCCCAAAATGACCCACACTGCCGTCACGGTGCAGACTATGCCGGAAACGCCGATAACTGCACTCCTCAAAACCTCAGACATTCTGTTTTTCCATTTTGTATCCAAGTCCCCACACCACCTTT
>CAZNQZ010000446.1:0-1713 GCA_964575245.1 uncultured Lachnobacterium sp.
CCCGACGGCCCGAAGGTGGGAACCGTTGCGGTCAGCCCGCGCGGGGATCTGCGCATGCCGAGTGACGCCTGTGGGGAGCTCTGGCTGAGGGAACTGGAGCAGATATAATTAGTAAACACAGGGGAGAGTTACGCGAAGGGGAAGTTATGAATATGAAGGATCATATACGAAGGAGTATCACCGCGAGCCTTTTGATTTCGCTGGGCTCGGCGGTGTTAATGTCGGCCGGAAATCCCATCGGCCCTTTTCTGTTTGCCTTTGGCCTGCTGGGGGTGTGCAGCCTGAAAGCGGATTTATTTACCGGAAAATGCGGATACCTGTTTCTGGATAAAATCGCACCCCCGGTTCTGTTGGTCATTCTCGTTGTCAATCTTTTGTCCGGATATCTGTTCGGCTTTCTTTTGAGCATTGCAAATCCGGACTACCGTGGGCTTGCAGCGGACAGGGTGAGCGCATGGACCTTTGACGCGGCATTTTTCATCCGCTCTGTGATGTGCGGGGTGGTCATGTTTCTGTGCGTAGAGGTTTACCGGAGGGGCTCCGCCCTGGGAATATTGCTGGGAATTCCGCTTTTTATCTTCTGCGGGTTTCAACACTGCATCGCTAACGTGATTGTTCTTGGCATGGCGCGCACGCTTGACCCCTCTATCCTGCTCTGTATTGCGGGAAATTTTATAGGGTCATTGGCGATTGCGCATCTGTCATGCTCTCCGAAGAGGGATTGACGGCCTGTTCGATCCGCGCTTTTCTGCGGCGCATTCCGAGGATAAACAGTGTCAGGCCGATGCCCAGCGAGAAGACGGCTGTTGTGAGGATGAAGATAATGGTCATCACGGTATCCTCTGTCTCCCCGAACAGCGGAGAGATGACGGTTCCCCAGAAATTGAACAGAATGTGCAGAAGGATGGAGTAGTAGATACTGCCGCCCTTCTCGCAGACAAAGCCCAGCAGAAGGCCGAGGGCGAAGGCGTAGCAGCCCTGCATCCAGTTCATGTGGAAGGCACCGAAGAGCGCTGCCTGCATCAGGTTCGCGAGAAAGAAGGGCAGCGCCTGTCTTGCAAGCCGCATTGTAACGCCGCGGAAGATCAGCTCCTCACAGATCGGGCCAAGGATCACGGCGTAGAGAATCAGCGGGACTGTGATGGTATTTCCGAGGCCGGAGGTCTCCATCAGCTTTTCATACTGCTCCATCCAGGCCGGAATCAGGGTCGCGATGATCCCCATCAGAAGGCTGCACGCAAACTGGGCGCCCGGAACCATCGCGATGACGCCGAAGAGCTGCAGGCCGCTGAAAGCTTTGTCGGTACGGGAGGCCCGGGGCAAAAAGAAACCGCCGCAGTTTCTGTAATACCAGAGACTAAACAGCGTGATGCTGATGAGGGAGTACACGATCATCAGCGTATAGGTAAAGTTCAGGTCGGTCGACATGCCGGAAAGCGTGTAAATGTCCAGATCCTTTCCGCCCGTCCATGCGAGGAACAGGGCGGCCATCCCCTCCAGAAATACTGAGGCGATGAGCTGAATAAACACTGCGATGATGAATGGAAGGAAGGCTGCAAAAAAATATCCCGCTTTTCTCATGATATTTGAAATTCCTTTTCTGTGTATTTTACCCTTGTATCATAGTCAGGGAAACGATGATTTCATCATCGCTTTCTTAGATTATAGCATACCGTGGAATTAATGCAAGAAACTTATTTACTTTACAGCTTT
>CAZNQZ010000447.1:0-1700 GCA_964575245.1 uncultured Lachnobacterium sp.
CGACAGCGGTGATCGTGGTGGAATTAGTGATTATTATAGGAGGTACCTTGCTATGATTTATCGAGTGATTTCCGTTATCCTGTTCCTGCTTCTGGCACCGCTCATCGGAGGGTTTCTGGATGGGCTGGACCGCAAAATTTCCGCGCGGATGCAGGGTCGTGTCGGGCCGCCGCTTCTGCAGCCCTTCTATGATTTAAAGAAGCTGTTTGCCAAGCAGACGATTGTGGTGGAGAAGGCGCAGACCTTTCTGCTCCTCTCCTACTGTGCGACGCAGATTTTTACCGGCTGTATGTTTTTTGCCGGACAGGATATCCTGATGTGCTTTTTTGTGCTGTCCACCGGAGCGACGTTTCTGGTTTTTGCGGGATATATCACATATTCGCCTTACAGCTCCCTCGGCGCATCCAGAGAGCTCATCCAGATGATGGCTTATGAGCCGGCGATCCTTTTGTCCTGCGTGGGCCTGTATCTTGCAACCGGAACCTTCAATGTCGGCAGTATCATCCGGACGCCAATCAGTCTGATTTTAGTGCTGCCGGGATTTTTCTTCGGCTATGTGTTTATGCTGAGCATTAAAATGCGCAAGTCGCCCTTTGACATCAGCGCGTCGCACCACCCGCATCAGGAGCTGGTGAAGGGCATCACGACCGAGATGGGTGCGAAAAACCTTGCTTTTTACACAATTACAGAGTGGTATGAGAATGTGTTTCTGCTCGGCATGGTGGCGTTGTTTATTATCAACAAAAATCCCTGGAGCTATCTCGCTGCTCTTGTCGTGGTGCTCATGATCTGTTTCCTTGAGACGCTGATCGACAATGTGTCTGCCCGTGTGAAGTGGCATGTCATGCTCAAGGTCAGCTGGATTGTGACGATACTGGCGTGCGGAATCAATCTGATGATTCTGATGTTGATAAATAGGGGGTAGAAAATGGCAAAGGTTAAGAGATCTCCGTGGCTGCTCCACTATGATGGTTCCAGCTGCAACGGATGCGATATTGAGGTTTTGGCTTGTCTGACTCCGGTTTATGATGTGGAGCGCTTTGGCGTGGTCAACACCGGTGATCCGCTGCAGGCGGACATCCTTTTGATTACCGGAGGCATCAACACGCAGAATCAGTCCGTGGTGCGGCAGCTCTATGAACAGATGCCGACGCCGAAGGTTGTGGTGGCGGTCGGCGTGTGCGCCTGCACCGGGGGCGTGTTCAAGGAATGCTACAATATTCTCGGAGGAGCGGATACTACCATCCCGGTGGACATCTATGTCCCGGGCTGTGCCGCCCGCCCGCAGGCGATCATCGACGGTGTGGTCAAGGCGGTTGCCCTGTTTCAGGAACGCGCTGACGAGTATAATAAGAAGAAGGAGAGGGAAAGCTGATGGCAGAAGTGATTTGTCCGGACAATGTGCTGGAGGAAATTGATGTGAACGAGCTGCTCACGCGGGTGATGGAGAAAAAGAATGCCGGGCTCCGCCTCTCTCAGGCCTGTGCGGCCTGTGTGAACGGAAAGTTTGAGCTGAGCTATTCGTTTGCCAACGATGACACCTACGAGTACACGACACTGCGCGCAGTGATTGATATTGACACGGAGGTGCCGAGCGTTACGGCGTTTTATCCCTTTGCGTTTCTGTATGAGAATGAGATGAAGGAGCTGTTTGGAGTAAAGATTAACATGATTAATCTGGATTATCACGACAAGCTCTA
>CAZNQZ010000448.1:0-1682 GCA_964575245.1 uncultured Lachnobacterium sp.
AATGACGTGAACAAGGACAAATGGATCGGAGTGGGAGGGCATTTTGAGGAGGGCGAGAGTCCGGAGGACTGCCTTTTGAGAGAGGTGATGGAGGAGACCGGGCTTATGCTTACCGCATACAGATTTCGGGGAATCATCACCTTTTGCTATGAGGATTATCCCACGGAGTATATGTGTCTTTATACCAGCGATGCATTTGAGGGAAATTTAATCGAATCCGATGAGGGGAAACTGGAGTGGGTGGACAAGGATAAGGTTCAAAATCTCAATCTCTGGGACGGCGATCGGCTGTTTCTGGAGCTGCTTCGGCAGGAGGCGCCCTTCTTTTCGCTAAAGCTCTGCTACCGGAAGGATGGAAGCTGGTATCGGGGTGTGCTGAACGGAAAAGAGCTGGAGTTGTTTGACGTTTGTGGGAAGGACGGAATGCCCACGGGACATGTGAAGGAGAAAAGTATGGTTCGCCGTGACGGGGACACTTTATGATAGGCCGGTGGCTGAGTACAAAGCGCTTGAAAAATTAGTACAAACGAGCTACAATTACGACAGTACATATAGACATAGGAGATAATTATGAAAAAGACCAGTATATTTAAGCAGCTGTTGATTCCAATGATTGCAATAGTATGTGCGTTGGCGGTGTGTTTGACGGGGATTATTGCAGTTGTTTTTACAAAATCTTACGAGGGTGAGATTTATGACAGAGGTCGTGATAAATCCCGGCTTGTGTCAGGTGATATTGCTGTATTTTTGGATGGGGCATATGGGGTTACGCAGGAGTTGTCTGTGAATCCCAGTATTCTTACAATGGAGACGGAGGTACAGACACCGATTCTGGAGGATTGCGTAAAACGGAATCCTTATTTAGAGCTGCTCTATATCCAGGGAACGGATGGAATGCAGACGGGACGGTCCTCTGGCGCGCTGGCGGACCGTTCCACCCGATGGTGGTTTATACAGACGATGGAGGAGCAGAAGCCCTTTGTTTCAAAGTCTTATTATTCTGTAAATACCGGAATGCCCTGTGCATCCATCTTTTTTCCCATGTATCAAAAATCTCAGCTTGTAGGTATTTTCGCAGTGGATTTGAAGCTGGATTATCTGCAACAGCTGATAGAAGAATTTTCCGATGTGGAGCAGGGGGAGTATTCCTTTGTCATTGACGGGGAGGGGGTTGTGGTTGCCCATCCGGACAGCGTCCAGATAGAAGAACTGTACAATTATAAGCATATGACGAAGACGGTGTCAAAAAAAGATGAAGCGGGGCAGCCTTTAACGGATGCCGATGGAAACATTGTTACAGAGGAGCAGCCAATCACGATTTCAGAGGATTATCAGAAGGTCATTGCGGAGGTTATGGGAGGAAACAGTGGAAGCTGCAAAATAAAGAATGAGGGGAATTCCTATTATGTAAGCTATGCGCCAATTCCGCTGAAAGGCGAGTCGGATTCGTGGTCTGTTATTACGCTTCACAGAGAAGCGACAGCTATGGCTATGGTATACCGGATTATCGCGATTGTGTTAGTATTTGCTCTGTTTGTCATTGCCATTGCAATCTGGGTGATTGCAATTTTGGCAAGAAAGCTGACAAAACCCATTGAGACTATCACGGAATTGATCGGAAACGCTTCTGAAGGCGATTTCACGGTGCAGGCGGGGGAGGACAGCAGAAATGAAATCGGAAT
>CAZNQZ010000449.1:0-1670 GCA_964575245.1 uncultured Lachnobacterium sp.
AAAATCATAAAGCACCCTGTTCACCCCCGGCACCTCATGGGTAATCCGCTCCACCAGATGACACATCAGGTCATAGGGAATATTTTCCACCGTGGCGCTCATCGCGTCGGTCGTATTCACCGCGCGGATAATGACAGACCACTCAAAGGCGCGTTTCCCGTCCTTGATTCCGGTAGACTTGAAATCCGGCACAACCGTGAAATACTGCCACACCTTCCCCTCCAGACCGTTCTTCGCAAACTCCTCCCGCAGAATGGCGTCGGATTCGCGAACTGCCTCCAGCCGGTCACGCGTGATCGCGCCGGGACAGCGCACGCCGAGTCCGGGGCCGGGGAAGGGCTGACGGTACACCATGCTGTCCGGCAGGCCAAGCTGCTTTCCCACCACGCGCACCTCATCCTTAAACAGAATTTTCACTGGTTCCACCAGCTCGTACTTGAGATCCTCGGGCAGCCCTCCCGCATTGTGGTGCGCCTTGATCCCTTTTTCACTCTCCAGAATATCCGGCCAGATCGTTCCCTGAGCCAGAAACTCGATGCCGCCCAGCTTGCGCGCCTCCTCCGCAAAGACCTCGATAAACTCATTGCCGATAATCTTTCGCTTCTGCTCCGGCTCAGTCACCCCCGCCAACTTGTCCAGAAACTGATCCGTCGCATCCACATAGATCAGGTTCGCATTCATCTGGTTGCGAAACACCTCGATCACCTGCTCCGGCTCACCCTTGCGCAACAGGCCGTGATTGACATGCACACAGACCAGCTGCTGGCCGATCGCCCGGATCAGCAGCGCTGCAACCACCGAAGAGTCCACTCCTCCGGACAGCGCCAGCAAAACCTTCCTGCTGCCCACCTGTGCGCGCACCGCCTCCACCTGCTCCTCAATAAACGCGTCAGCCAGCGCAGGAGTCGTAATCCTTGTCATATTTTCCGGTCGTCTCTCTGTTGCCATCATATCCCTCCATCCTCTGTACAAAAAATTTATCCAACATCCGTATTTTATCGTTTTTCCCTTAATTTGTCCAGTGAATCCCGCCGTGCTGACAAAATTGTAGTAACAGTTCGTTACTTTTCGCGGCCCCCAGACCGTGAGTAGTAACAACCGCTCAGCATCGGTGTAAAATGGGCATATCATGCTTGCATGAATTGTAAAACCGTATCTGTATACTTCTCCGCCTCCTCGATTCTCGGAAAGTGCCCGCTGTTCTCAAAAACAACCTGTGCCGCCTTCGGCGCATGGTTTAAGATATACTCTGTCTGATATCCGGTACAGGCAGGATCATATTTCCCGTTAATCAACAGAATCGGGATAGCTATTTGCGGAATCATTGGCAAAAAGTTGTCTGTCATAATTGCGCTTTTGTGAGAGGGCTCAAAATTGAGTAATTTTCTCAAATGCCGCTCGTCTTTTGCCCACATTTCGTCCGTAATCCCATGGGTATCCATACTTCGCTGATATTCCTCAAAGGAAACGCCATGGAGATAATTGCGCAGTTTTTGATCCGTGACAAATCGAAGCAGTGCAGTTAAGTCATATACCACCTCCAGCCGCCCCTGATAATCTGCAGATTTGATTTTTTCACAGAGCGCATCTGCCGGACCGTTATTCAATTCATGAATATACCCGCTCATATATTCGGCTACTGATTTCGCAGAATCCTCGAAATACAGAGA
>CAZNQZ010000450.1:0-1670 GCA_964575245.1 uncultured Lachnobacterium sp.
TCCCTTCCTTCTGCTTTTCCAGCAGCTTCTTTTTGCGGGTGATATCGCCGCCGTAACATTTCGCGAGCACGTCCTTGCGCAGCGCCTTGACTGTCTCCCTCGCGATCACCTTCCCGCCAACCGACGCCTGAATCGGGATCTCGAACAGATGTCTCGGGATCTCCTCCTTCAGCCGCTCGCACATCCTCCTGCCGCGCTCGTAGGCGCTATCCTTAAAGACAATAAACGAGAGCGCGTCCACAAGCTCGCGGTTGATGAGAATGTCCAGCTTCACCAGCTCCGAGCGCACATAGCCCTTCATCTCGTAGTCGAAGGACGCATAACCCCTTGAACGCGATTTTAAGGCGTCAAAAAAGTCGTATATAATCTCATTCAGGGGCAGGTCATATTTGAGCACCGCCCGGGTTTCTTCAATATAATCCATACTGATGTAAACGCCCCGCCGCTCCTGACACAGCTTCATGATCGCCCCGACATACTCACTCAGCACCATGATCTCCGCCGCTACCACCGGCTCCTCCATGTACTCGATCTCGGAGGGGTCCGGCAGGTTCGAGGGATTTGTCAGCTCCAGGATCTCCCCGTTCGTCTTATGAACCTTGTAGATAACCCCCGGCGCCGTGGTGACCAGATCCAGGTCGAACTCCCGCTCCAGCCGCTCCTGGATGATTTCCAGATGCAAAAGCCCCAGAAAGCCGCAGCGGAAGCCAAAGCCCAGCGCCAGCGAGGTCTCCGGCTCATAGTGCAGGGAGGCGTCGTTGATCTGCAGCTTTTCCAGCGCATCCCTCAGCTCCGGATAGCGCGCGCTGTCCGACGGATACATGCCGCAGTACACCATCGGGTTGACCTTCTTGTAGCCCGGAAGCGCCGACCCGCAGGGGCGCTCCACAGAGGTCACTGTGTCGCCGACCCGCGTGTCCTGCACGTTCTTGATTCCGGCTGCCAGATACCCGACCATGCCTGCGGAGAGCTCATCGCAGGGGATGAACTGCCCCGCCCCGAAATATCCGACCTCCGTCACCAGCGCCTGGGCGCCGGTCGCCATCATGCGTATGTCCATGCCGACCTTCACCGTACCCTCCATGACGCGGCAGAAGACGATCACTCCTTTGTAGGAATCGTAGAGCGCGTCAAAGATCAATGCCTTCAAGGGGGCGGCAGGGTCGCCGGAGGGCGCAGGAATCTTCGCCACAATCTGCTCCAGCACCTGGTCGATATTGAGCCCGGTCTTTGCAGAGATCCTCGGCGCATCCGCCGCCTCAATTCCGATCACATCCTCGATCTCAGCCGCCACCTCATCCGGTCTCGCGCTCGGCAGATCGATCTTGTTGATCACCGGCATCACATCCAGATCGTGGTCAAGGGCCAGATAGACATTTGCCAATGTCTGCGCCTCCACGCCCTGCGCCGCGTCCACGACAAGGATCGCTCCGTCGCACGCCGCAAGGCTTCTGGAAACCTCATAATTGAAATCCACGTGTCCCGGCGTATCGATCAGGTTGAAAATATATTCCTGCCCGTCCTTCGCCTGATAGATAATCCGCACAGCCTGCGACTTGATGGTGATGCCCCGCTCCCGCTCGAGATCCATGTTGTCAAGCACCTGCGCCTGCATCTCCCGGCTGGTCAGCGTCCCCGTCCGCTCAATGATGCGGTCCGCCAGTGTGGAT
>CAZNQZ010000451.1:0-847 GCA_964575245.1 uncultured Lachnobacterium sp.
CGAACAATCTTCAAGGGAAAAAAGAAGTAGCCGCCACTACCACCAATAGTGACGGCCGGCCTTGAATAAAGGCTAAATCTAATTCTATTGAGGGTAGGCCGCTACTTTGGCTTTCCCTTTTTCTTATCATAACACATTACTTTTTTCCATTCAAGAAAAATATGATCCAAAAAATTAGGGAAACAATGATTTAATAAGCGTTTCCTTAGAAGTCGGTCAGTTCCGCCGCCCTCTTCTCCAAAAAGGCGCCCATGCCTTCCTTCTTGTCGTGCGTATCGTTCACGACACCGAACAAATTCGCCTCCATCTCAACCGCATTCTTGATGTCCATGTCATAGCCGTTGTTGATGGCTGCCTTGGCGACGGACACAGCATAGCTGCCCTTGGAGATAATCTTGGCCGCCATCGCCTTTGCGGTGGACATCAGCTCCTCCTTGGCAACCACCTTGTTCACCAGACCGATCCGGTAAGCCTCGTTGGCGTCAATATTGTCGCAGGTAAAGATCATCTCCTTCGCGCGTCCCATACCCACCAGACGGGCAAGTCTCTGTGTGCCTCCAAAGCCCGGAATAATTCCAAGCCCGCACTCCGGCTGGCCAAATACAGCGTTATCGCTCGCAATGCGGATATCGCAGCTCATCGCGATCTCGCAGCCGCCGCCCAGCGCAAAGCCGTTCACTGCGGCAATGGTCACCTGGCGCATGTTCATCAGCTTAAAGAACGGCTCGGAAGCCCTGATGCCGAAGGCGCGCGCCTCCGGAGCGGTGAAATTCACCATCTCTGCGATGTCCGCGCCTGCCACAAAGGATTTGAACGCATTGTCCTTCTTGTCCGGGCCGCCGGTCAG
>CAZNQZ010000451.1:857-1670 GCA_964575245.1 uncultured Lachnobacterium sp.
TCAGAATCACGACTTTGATCTCATCGTTTTTCTCAATCTCCCCGAGGCAGACATTCAGCTCGTCCAGAGTCTCACTGTTCAGAGCGTTTAATGCCGCAGGTCTTGTGATCGCCAGCACGGCAATGCCGTCAGCAACATCGAGTTTCAGGTTTTTGAATTCACTCATGGTAAAATCCCTCCTAAAAATTAAGTTTATATTTAACATAGAGTTTCTCTATGTCAGCAACAAGGCTTTCTCAGTGCTTCGGCTCCAGCCTCTCCTTTCCTCCCATATAGGGCTGCAAGGCCGCCGGAATCTTGACCGATCCGTCCGCGCAGAGGTTGTTCTCCAGAAACGCTATCAGCATCCGCGGCGGCGCCACCACCGTATTGTTTAAGGTATGGGCAAAATACTTATTCTTGTCCTTATCCTTCACGCGGATTTTCAGGCGTCTCGCCTGCGCATCCCCGAGGTTCGAGCAGCTTCCCACCTCAAAGTATTTTTTCTGGCGCGGAGACCAGGCCTCCACATCACAGGATTTCACCTTCAGATCCGCCAGATCCCCCGAACAGCACTCCAGCGTCCTGACCGGGATGTCGAGGCTGCGGAACAGATCCACCGTGTTCTGCCAGAGCCTGTCATACCACATTTTTGACTCCTCCGGCTTGCAGACCACAATCATCTCCTGCTTTTCAAACTGATGTATCCGGTACACGCCGCGCTCCTCGATGCCGTGGGCCCCCTTCTCCTTGCGGAAGCAGGGAGAATAGCTGGTCAGCGTGTAGGACAGCTGCTCCTCGTCGTTGATCGTGTCGATAAACTTGCCGATCATC
>CAZNQZ010000452.1:0-1668 GCA_964575245.1 uncultured Lachnobacterium sp.
ACATGATTCAGGAGTGAGGGGCGATTTTGCGAAGCAAACTTTAAATATCGCCCCGGATTGTTGCTATGAGCGGCTTCCTGGCCGTGAATAGTAACGAACGGAGTGGATGGGATTCGAACCCACGTGCCCGAAACTCGAGCAACTGCATTTCGAGTGCAGCTCGTTATGACCTCTTCGATACCACTCCGTATTGGCTGAGATAACTGTTGTGGTAACGGCCGTCTTCCGTGACATCCTCGCCGAACCAATCCGGCGGAACAAAGGTGTCAGCGGCCTCCACAGAGTCAAACTCCACCTCGACCAGCGTCAGGGGGGCAAGTGCGCCGGCGAAAACATCAAGCTCCGCAGTGAGCCCTCCGGGCAGGGGAATGAGATAGCGTGTCTTCTCAATCAAAAGCCCGTCGGTTTTTTCCCTCAGATGCGTGTAAGCCTCCGCGGTGAGCGGCAGATTGTATTCTTCGCGTGCCAGAAGCCCGTCGCCCTTGTAGGTAAGGGAATACGTATCGTCTGAGCGGCGGATGCGCACTACCGGGGAGGTGCAGAGATAACCCTGAGAAATATGCCTTGCCTCATAATTTTCCAGATGCTCCGGCATTTTGGCAATCAAGTATTTTCTCTCAATCTCCATGCGAAATCCCCCTGATGATCTCTGTCATTTTTTAGTATAACCTAATCCTTGTGAAAAGAAAAGAGTTTTGTTATAATTATCTGGATAAAATTTTCATTTGGGCGTACGGCTCAGGATAGGGAGGGAAAAATGACTAAAATCGGCATTTTTATGGCGGATTGCTGTGAGGAAATCGAGGGGCTGACAGTGGTGGATATCGCGCGCCGTGCCGGAATTGAGATTGATATGATTTCCATTACGGGATCAAAAGAGGTTCACGGTTCTCACGGGATCACTTTTTTTGCGGACACAACCAAAGAGCAGGCGGATTATGCGGCGTATGACGGGATCGTTCTGCCGGGAGGCATGCCGGGGACAACCAGTCTTGGGGCGGATGAGACGGTGAACCGTGTGATCCGGCAGTTTGCTTCGGAGGGCAGGCTGGTGGCTGCGATCTGCGCGGCGCCCAGTGTTCTCGGGCAGGCGGGAATTCTGAGCGGGAAGAGGGCAACCTGTCATCCGGGCTTTGAGGAAAAGCTGACCGGAGCAGAGTTTTCTGCCGACCCGGTGGTTGTCGATGGAAATGTTGTCACAAGCCGCGGTATGGGGACTGCGATCCCCTTTGCGCTGGAAATTGTCCGGTATTTTGCATCTGACGCGGCGGTGGAAAAGGTAAAGGCGGGTCTGGTATACTGAACAGTCACATAGGGAAACGTTGATTTCATCAGCGCTTCCATAGAAAAGGCGTCCTCCGTCTGGGGGACGCCGTATAATAGGAGCAGTTATTTCATCTGCTCTTCCTGCTTCATGATCATCTTCTTGACCATTTCTCCGCCGATGGAGCCAGCCTGCTTAGAGGTAAGGTCGCCGTTGTAACCGTCCTTAAGCGGTACACCCAGCTCGCTTGCTACCTCTTCCTTAAAGCGCTTCATCGCTTCCTTTGCCTCCGGAACTGCCATGCGGTTGGTTCCTGAACTGCTGTTGCTTGCCATAATTTTTCACCTCCTGTTCTGTTTAATCAGACCTGAGATCTGCGGAAGGCAGTCCACAGGAGCTCAGGT
>CAZNQZ010000453.1:0-1658 GCA_964575245.1 uncultured Lachnobacterium sp.
GACGGGACCCCTGTCATAAAGCTTGATCCCGAGCGCAATGATCAACATAAACGGGAACGCCAGCACAATCCCTATGAGCGCCAGCACAATGTCCACCACACGCTTGACAAAGAGCTCCACGATCGTCAGTCCCTGATTTCTAGACAAAAGCAGCGGTGTGTCAAACAGATGGATATCGTCTGCCCCCCGAAACAGGATATCCGAAATTTTAGGAGTTACATAGGTACGGACGGACTCCTGATAGCAAAATTTCATGATCTGATTGCGCGCCACTGCCGGAAGGTCGCACAGCACCACAGCATTGTAGCGCAGGATCATTGGGTACAGCTTCTGGTAACCCACCCGGTAGCTCACAGAGGCGCAGATATTGTAGCGATCCCGGCGTGTGTTGATCTTTGCGATCAGCTCATCCGGGGCGTAGTTCCCATATATCACCAGCATCTGTCTCGGCGGGTAAAGACGCCGGTAGGCACTGCGGACAAGAATCACCCACTGTACCAGAAAGGCGATATCCATAAGCGCCATCAGGACAAGCGGCTGCAAAGGCAGATAGTCGTTAGCGACCAGACAGATTTCCAGATATGCAACGCCTGTGGACAAAATCACAGCCAGCGTCTGTGACAGGATGATATCCGACAGACGCATATAACCGATGCGATAGCCCCCGAATACCTTGGTAAAAAAGAACACAAACAGCACATACAGGCCGATCACAGCCCAGTTTCCGCGATGCCACGGCCGGTTTTCCTTGTTGAGCATCGGGATGTAGACAACATACCACAGCCACGCAAACATCGCCGCCTCAACGGCCAGCGCAATGACATTGGCCGTGAAATTCAGTAGATGCTTATATTTTTCCTTCATATGTACATTATCCTCTGTCACGCCAAAAATATACGCGCTTACTCGCCCAAACCGCCCTCGACAAATGCCGTCAGCGCCCCGATCGCCACGGCCTCATCCTCTCCCTCGCAGATCAGGGTGATCTCATCGCCGGATTTGATGCACGCGCCGAGAACACTTAAAACACTCTTCGCATTCGCAATATTTCCGCTGTACTCAAAGGTGACCTTGCACCTGTATTTCATAGCCTCCTTACACAAATTCCCCGCCGGGCGCAAATGGAGCCCGGTGGGATTTGTAATCTTCACACGTCTGGATACCACGTAAAAACCCCCTTTACAACATCACCTTCGTAATCAAATCTGCCAGATGTCCGGCCTCCTCCTCAATCACCTTCTGATCCTTGCCTTCAATCATGACACGCACCAGCGGTTCCGTGCCGGAGGGGCGAATCAGCACCCTGCCCTCCCCCGCAAATTTCCGCTCCAGCACCGCGATCGCATCCGCGATCTGCTCGTACTCCATATAGCTCTCTTTTTTGTGGTTCGGCACCCTTGCATTGACCAGCGCCTGCGGCAAAACCTCCATGACCGCGGCGAGCTCCGACAGCTTTTTGCCGGAGACCTCCATCACCTGCAGAAGATGGAGCGCCGTCAGAAGGCCGTCTCCTGTCGTATTGTCGTCGAGAAAAATCACATGCCCGGACTGCTCGCCGCCGAGGTTGTAGCCGTTCTCCAGCATATTTTCCAGAACATAGCGGTCTCCCACCTTCGTCTTTTCAATGTGAATCCCCTGTTTCTCCCCCATCAGGGAAA
>CAZNQZ010000454.1:0-1637 GCA_964575245.1 uncultured Lachnobacterium sp.
GCCGGGCTGGATATTGACAAGAAAAAGATGCATTTAAAGGAGAACCTGAAAAATCTCGGGAGCTATGAGGTGCCGGTCAAGCTGCACCCGCAGGTGACGGCGAACCTGACCGTGCGCGTGCTGGAGGAATAGCAGCAGGGATAGACAGTTAGGAGGAAACACTCTTGGAAGATACGCTGATTAAGCGCGTGATGCCGAGCAGTCTGGAGGCCGAGCAGTCCGTGATCGGTTCGATGATTATGGACAAGGACGCAATCGTGACGGCCATGGAGCAGCTCCTGAAGGAGGATTTTTACCACCAGCAGTATGGGACATTGTTTGAGGCCATGACGGAGCTGTACAGCGAGGGCAAGCCGGTAGATCTGGTGACGCTGCAGAACAAGCTCAGGGAAAAGGATGTACCCAAAGAGGTCTCAAGCCTTGAGTTTGCTGGGGAGCTGGTGCGCGCGGTTCCCACGTCTGCCAATATCAAGTATTACTGCAATATTGTGAAGGACAATGCCATGAAACGGAAACTGATCCGTGTCATGGAGGACATAGAAAACGAGTGCTATGCGGGGAAGGAGTCGCTGGAGAGCGTGCTGGACAAGACGGAGCACGACGTGTTTGCCCTGTTGTCGAGCCGGACAAGCGGGGATTTCGTGCCGATCCGCCAGGTGGTTATGAATGCGCTGGAGCGAATCGAGAAGGCGTCCCGGCAGTCCGGCTCGGTGACAGGCATCCCGACAGGCTTCACGGATCTGGATTACCGGACGGCGGGGCTGCAGCCCTCGGACCTGATCCTGATTGCGGCGCGGCCCTCCATGGGCAAGACAGCGTTTGCGCTCAATATTGCCCACAACGTGGCATTCCGTGAGCACAAGGCATGCGCGTTTTTCGCGCTCGAGATGTCAAAGGAGCAGCTCGTGAACCGCCTGTTCTCTCTGGAGGCACGGGTGGACGCGCAGCTGCTGCGAACCGGAAATCTGAGCGAGGAGGATTGGGAGAGTCTGGTGCAGAGCGCCGGGGTCATCGGGGATTCCAGGCTGATTATTGACGACACTCCGGGCATCAGTATTTCCGAGCTTCGCAGCAAGTGCAGAAAATACAAACTGGAGCACGGTCTGGACATGATCATGATCGATTACCTGCAGCTCATGTCCGGTTCCGGGAGGAATACGGACAGCCGTCAGCAGGAAATTTCGGATATTTCCCGCTCACTCAAGTCGCTGGCGAGGGAGCTGAATATTCCGGTGGTGGCAATGGCGCAGCTGTCCCGCGCCGTGGAGCAGCGTCCGGATCACCGGCCGATGCTGTCTGACCTCAGAGAGTCCGGGGCCATCGAACAGGACGCGGATGTTGTGATGTTTATCTACCGCGATGAATATTATAATAAGGATACGGAGCTCAAGGGCATTTCCGAGATCATCATCGCCAAACAGCGAAACGGCCCGATCGGAACCGTGAACCTTGCGTGGCTGCCGCAGTACACCAGGTTCGCAAATCTGGAGCGCTGAGTATATGGGTTTTTCTTACATTGTCTAAAAAACAAAACATAAGGAAATGTGCTTGATCTTCTGACGGAATTGTACTATGATACTTTATGAGCCGAAAGGCGAAGAATACTTATCATATTTTAAGGAGGAAATCAATTATGG
>CAZNQZ010000455.1:0-1636 GCA_964575245.1 uncultured Lachnobacterium sp.
ACAATGACCCAATATCCATAAGAGCTGTAAAGCTCGGGCATATACTTAAAATTCATGCCGTACCAGCCGGTAATCAGGGTCAGCGGCAGAAAGATCGTCGTAACAGCGGTCAGAGCCTGCATCGTCTTGTTCTTTTCCAGATCAATCTGCTGCTGATACAGCTCCCGGATCTGCACCAGATACTCCCGCAGCATCTGCGAATAATCATAAAGTCTGTCCGCGCGCTTTCCCATGTCGCTGAGCAGCGTCACCGCGCGGTCACCGAAAAAACCGTGCTCGTTCGCCGCCAGCATATCACAGAGCTCCGCAAACTGCTGGTAAAAAAAATTCCGCATCAGAAGCTTTTTCCGGTAGCGCAGGATATCGGTGGTAGGCTCGATGCGCTCCAGATCCCTCACCCGCCTGCTCTCGCTGATCAGCCACTCCTCCATCGCATAGCAGGTCACCTCAATTTCCTGCAGGCACTCCATGTCATGAAGAATCACGGACTCCAAAAATTTGCAGAACAAAAGCTCCGGCACATCGTCCTGCTCATACTCCACCCGGTTGACCAGCTCAGTGACCGCCTTCGCGTCCTTCCCTCCGGCAACCAGAATCAGGCGCTTGGAAGTCAGAAAAAAGGGCAGCGCAATCGAGTGCCGGTTTCCCGCAATTTCCGACGCCAGCGTGATCTCCCCGATCACCCCCTCCGGCAGCATGTACAGCTTCGTCAAATGCAGGCTCTTCGTCTCCAGCAGACGGGTAATCTCCGCCTCCCCGCGTTTTCCCTTCAACTCTCTGCGAATTCTTTCCGGCGAATACAACACAATCCTGTCCTGCCGCTCTTCCATCCTGTCCCTCCTGAATCATTTCTTTAAGGAAACGCTGATTAAAGTGTTTCCCGCGCCGGAGGCTCTGAGGGAGCGATGATTAATCAACGCCTCCTTAGTATATCCGGATTTTTGCAACACATTCCGGAAACCGCTTTACTCCATGAAAATAATATGCTACCATGAAATCCGGCAACATGAGGATAACAGAAACAGGAGAAAAACACATGCTTCAGATACATCATATTTCCAAGCGCTACAAGACGGGCGAACTCGTGCAGATCGCCCTAAACGACGTCAGCCTGAGCTTTCGCGACAGCGAATTCGTGTCCATACTCGGACCCAGCGGGTCCGGAAAAACGACGCTGCTCAACATGATCGGCGGCCTCGACCGCTATGACAGCGGCGACCTGTTGATCAACGGCGTCTCGACCAGACAGTACCGGGACAGAGACTGGGATACCTACCGCAACCACTCCATCGGCTTCGTCTTCCAGAGCTACCACCTGATTCCACACCAGTCGATCCTCGCCAATGTAGAGCTCGCGCTGACGATCTCCGGTATCTCCCGCAGTGAAAGCAGAAAGCGCGCCAGACAGGCTCTCGAACGGGTCGGCCTCGGCGACCAGCTCCACAAACGACCGAACCAGATGTCCGGAGGCCAAATGCAGCGCGTCGCCATCGCGCGGGCTCTCGTCAACGATCCCGATATTCTCCTCGCAGACGAGCCGACCGGCGCCCTCGACTCCGAGACCAGCCTCCAGATCATGGAGCTGCTCCGCGAGGTGGCGAGAGACCGCCTTGTCATCATGGTCACACACAATCCC
>CAZNQZ010000456.1:0-1631 GCA_964575245.1 uncultured Lachnobacterium sp.
GTAGAGCATTCGGCTGTTAACCGAAGGGTTGTTGGTTCGAGCCCAACTCGGGGAGTTAAGAAAAGCCCGTAAACATCAGCGTTTGCGGGTTTTTTGCTGTCTGAAAATATTTGGTGAAAATCAGAAAAAGGCAAATATCTGGAAAAAGCAGGCAGGGAAATGTTAACCAGAAACAAAAACGGGATTGTGCTGTATGGCAGCGGCTGTAGGCTACGATGAGCCAGGCGGAAAACGGCGTTATATACCAAAGGACGGGCGCTGCTTTCCGGCAATATATTCTGCGCTCACTGCGGCGGGCGGCTGATATCCAACCATTACACGG
The DNA here is from genome assembly GCA_964575245.1 of uncultured Lachnobacterium sp. Lineage (GTDB taxonomy): Bacteria > Bacillota > Clostridia > Lachnospirales > Lachnospiraceae > Roseburia. The sequence goes on from CAZNQZ010000456.1 coordinate 323, forward strand.
ACAGCTATGAAAGGGCTGACGGCTTTGTTGTATACCGTGTGGACTAGGTCAAGTATTCCTGCTATCACAAGAGCCGCAAGCTCTGCCCATGTGATGGGCAGACCACCTACCAGGCGGAAAAGGTGGACAGTATGGTCTGCCAGACCATACTGGAAATCTTCAAGTTCATGAGCGGCGCACCGGAGGAAGAAAAGATATAGGACCTGTTCCAGCGCAGGATAGCCGGTAACCGGGCCATGCAGAAAAAACTGGGGTTTGAGCTTGGCAAACACCGGGAGCAGCTCACCAAGCTGCAGATGGAGATCGCCAAGACACTGACCGGGGACAGCCTTTATTCGCCGGAGGATCTGACACAGGCCATCCAGACCGTCAAAAAAAGGATTGAGGAATCGGAAACACAGCTGGAAAAACTTAAAGAGGAAGAAACACAAAAAAGCAGGGAATTGATATGGTCACACCAGCCTATAAACAGTTTAAGTCATGGGCGGAGGACTTTGATTCGGCAACGATGGAGCAGAGGAAGATGATAGCATGCCAGCTGCTCAAGCGCATCGAGGTAGGCAGGGATTACAAGATATCCGTGGAGCTCAACATGACCTACAGCCAGTTTTGCGCGGAATGGAATGCCAATGAGTTTTTGGATACATTGATGCGCCCTGCCGACAATGAGCCGGATGAGAACATGTAGTATCAGGGCATGAACTTATGCTGAATGGATGATAGGAAGAATAGCTAAGAAATAAATTTAAAATTATCTGTGAATTTATGAAGAAATATGGTAAAATATAACTCAATAATTAGTGCCTGCTTATTAACCTGTATAAGCAGGCAGCCAGCCGCCCTTACCCCTTAAAAAACCCCACACATAAAAAAGCGCAGAAAGTATTCGTTGCTGCATCCTTATGATGTTTGCAACAAACACTGATAATGCAATCGAAGTGAGCTGTGTTTCTTCCAGTCTGGTCATGATTTTTCCCATCCCGTAGCAACGCTTGGTCAGGCTGAATCTGCGCTCCACTTCAATTCTATCAGTATTATCCTGATATTCTGTCTTTTTATCTGATTTTGCCGTTTCTTTGTTTGGCCTTCCAAGTTTCGGACCGGATAATCTTATACCGTGCGTCTGGCAGAACGACCGGTTATCCCTTGTCCGATATATCTGATCTGCAAGTACCCGTTGGGGATAGTATCCTGTCCGCTCATAATAGGCATTGGCAGCGGCCTGAAGACAGGTGCTTTCATTGTAGGCATCAAATGATATTTTCTCGATTCTCGCATAGCCGTCCGCGTCAATACTAAGATCAAGCTT
>CAZNQZ010000457.1:0-1629 GCA_964575245.1 uncultured Lachnobacterium sp.
GACCTGGATGCGCTTTCTATGTTGTATGAAAATGTCCCGGTGGTATTGTCGGAACTGATCAGGACAGCTTTTGTACCGGCAGCGGGAAGGAAGTTCATAGTATCGGATTTTTCGGCGATCGAGGCGAGGGTGCTTTCATGGCTTGCCGGGGAACAGTGGCGGACGGATGTTTTTGTGAATAACGGGGATATTTACTGTGCTTCCGCATCCGCTATGTTTGGCGTGCCTGTTGAGAAGCATGGCCAGAACGCGGAACTCAGGCAGAAGGGCAAGATCGCGGAGCTGGCTTTGGGCTACGGTGGCTCTGTTGGTGCTTTGAAGTCGATGGGCGCTAACGAGATGGGGCTTGCAGAAGAGGAATTGCAGCCGCTTGTGGATTCCTGGCGGAATGCCAATCCGAATATCGTGCGGTTCTGGTGGGATGTTGATCGGGCGATGAAGAAGGCGGTCAAGCAGCGTGAACCGTCTGTCATTAAAGGGATTCGCTTTGAATGCAGGAACGGGATGCTGTTTATCACGCTTCCGTCCGGGCGGAGATTGTCATATGTGAAGCCGAGAATCGGTGAAAACCGTTTCGGAGGGGAATCCGTCACTTATGAGGGGCGTGGGCGCGACGAAGAAATGGGAGCGAATCGAGAGTTATGGTCCGAAGTTCGTGGAGAATATCGTGCAGGCGATATCCAGGGATATCCTGATGTTCGCGATGAAGACCCTGCGGCATTGCTTTATCTGCGCGCACGTGCATGATGAACTGATTATCGAGTGCAGCATGGGCGTTGACCTTAATACGGTATGTGAGCAGATGGGTAGGACGCCGCCCTAGGCGGAGGGGCTTGTGCTCCGGGCGGACAGTTATGAGACCATGTTTTACAAAAAGGACTAAGAAAAAGGGGGCTCCCGTATAATTGGAAGTACCCTTGATTTCAATGATTCCTTATGGCGCTTAGCTGCTTCTGCAAGGATTCAATTTCCTTTTTCAGCTGGTTGTTTTCTGTTTCTAAAACGTTTTTTCCCTCTGTCAGTGCGCTGACCTGGCCGTTTAGTGACTCTATCGTTTTATTATTCTGTTCATAGTCGTGCAGGAAACCTGGAAAGTATTTCCGCAAAGCCAGGGTTTCAATTTTTTTGTATGTATCTGAAGATGGATCGATCCGCCCGCTTTGCCGGTATAGGATCCTGTTAATACTCACGGTCCTGATATCGTTAAGCTTCAACACGGAATCGTGTGAAATAAACGGGAAATCACCGGCTTTCAAAAGGAACATGTCGCTCTTGGATGCGGGGAAGTCAGCCGGGTGGTAAACATCGGTATGTTTCGCAGGATCATAGGAGAAGATAGGAAGCACATAAAGCAGCTTTTGCCTGATGCCGATAATAAGCCCGCGATGCTCATATGACATCTCCGGGATATAGTTTTTGCCGAATTCAAACTGGTAAATCTCTCCTTTTTTAACAGGTCGCTTCCGGAAGGCTTTTTTCCTGTTGTCAGCCCAGCGGAAGTCCGATTTTGAAAAACGATCAAGTTCATCGGAACTGATCGAATTTCCCACAATGATCTCATTTGTTTTGCCCTGTGCCTTAAGATACTCTTTCAATTAGGTCCGTCTCCTTATTGTTCTAGGTAAAAAA
>CAZNQZ010000458.1:0-1616 GCA_964575245.1 uncultured Lachnobacterium sp.
CACCAGCCGGCGGGCCTCTCCCTTGGAGGGGGCCAGCCCGGTCTTGACCAGCAGGGTGAGAATGTCAATCTGCCCGTCGGTCAAATCATCCTGCGTCAGCTCGGTGGTGGGCATACTGGCGTCGTCCCCCGCGCCGCCGAAAAGGGCCTTTGCGCTTTCCTGTGCTTTTTTTGTTTTATGTGAGCCGCCTCCAGCGCCTCCAGCGCCTGCAAGAGCTCATGTACCTTCACCGGCATCGGAAGGCAGACCAGATTTTCCTCTCCGCACTCACTGATATAGTCCGCCGACGCGACTAAAAGCATCTGAAACCCCTTCGGAAGATACTCGTACAGCTCGGTATACATAATATAGACAAACCGCGCGCCGCAGACGACTATGCCCTCCTCGAGCCCGGCGATCCCGGCCAGCGTCTGTGCTCCGGTCGTGCACATCACCGGGACATCGTAGCCGCTCTGCGCCAGTATCTTCCGGATCTTCTGCGCCACCTCTTTTTTCGGAAACGCGACAACAATGCTGCTCATAGCTTTTCTCACAGACTCCTAGATCTTATAAAGATATTCCTCGATCTCCCATGGTGTTACACACGAGCGGTAGCTCATCCATTCCCGCTCCTTCGCCTCAATGTATTTTCCGGAAATATGTTCCCCGAGAGCCTCCCGGATCAGCCCATCCCTCCGAAACTCCTCAACCGCCTCATGCAGATTCTGGGGAATGAGCTCGATTCCCTGCCTCCGCAGTTCTTCCCCTGACATCTCATACATGTTGTCCGACACTCCCGCCGGAGGCAAGCTATGGTTCCGAATCCCATCCAGCCCCGCCGCGAGACAGGCAGCCAGCGCGAGATAAGGATTTGCCGCGGGGTCCGGGCTTCTCAGCTCCACCCTCGTCCCCTCGCCCCGCGCAACCGGAATGCGCACGAGCGGGCTGCGGTTTGCCGCGGACCATGCAATATGCATCGGTGCCTCATACCCCGGCACAAAGCGCTTGTATGAATTGACCAGCGGATTTGTGATCAGCGAGAGCGCCTTTGCATGCTTCATGATTCCACCGATAAAGAAATAGGCCTCCCTGCTCAACCCCAGTTCTCCTCCCGGGTCGTCAAAGACATTTTTCTCCCCCTGAAACAGCGACATATTGATGTGCATACCGGAGCCGTTCACATCCTGCCGGGGTTTCGGCATAAAGCTGGCAAACAGCCCGTGCCGCTTGGCGATCGTGCGTACCGCCAGCTTGAAGGTCATAATATTGTCCGCGGCCTCCAATGCCTCCCCGTACCGGAAATCAATTTCATGCTGGGCTGGCGCGACCTCGTGATGGGACCGCTCGATCTCAAATCCCATCTCCTCCAGCGTGAGCACCATGTCCCTTCTGGCATTCTCACCCAAATCCACCGGCCCCAGGTCAAAATAGCCCGCCTTCTCATGGCTGATGGTGGTTGGCTGTCCGTTCTCATCCTGATGAAACAGGAAAAACTCGCACTCCGGCCCCACGAAAAACCGGAACCCCAGCTTATCCGCCTCTTCAATCTGGCGCTTTAAAACATAGCGCGGGTCCCCGGCAAAGGGTGTGCCGTCCGCATTGTGGACGTCACAGATGATCCTCGCCACCTTTCCCTG
>CAZNQZ010000459.1:0-1613 GCA_964575245.1 uncultured Lachnobacterium sp.
CCTCCGTAACGCCCTGAAAGGTCTTGAACATCAGGTTGAACTGGCGGATATCCGTGAAATTGTGCTTGCCGCAGGTGGGGCAGGCAATCCCGTGCTCTTCGATGTAGGCCACCATCTCCTCGTTCGTCCAACCGTCCACAGAACCCCCGAGGTCGATGTGGTTTTCTTCGGCATAGTCCTCGATCAGCTTGTCCGCACGGAAACGCTCATGGCACTCCCTGCAGTCCATCAGAGGATCGGAAAAACCGCCCAGATGCCCGCTCGCCACCCAGGTCTGCGGATTCATCAGGATTGCACAGTCCACGCCCACGTTGTAGGGATTCTCCTGCACAAATTTCTGCCACCACGCCTTTTTGATATTGTTTTTGAGCTCCACGCCCAGATTGCCGTAGTCCCAGGTATTCGCCAGACCGCCGTAGATCTCGGAGCCCGGATACACGAACCCGCGCGCCTTTGCCACCTGCACGATCTTTTCCATTGTCTTTTCCATTATGTATCTCCTCCCGCTCAATGCTCTACTTGATTTTATATATGATGTAGGTGTACTCCTCATCCGCGGCATCCTCTGTCTGATCCCCGCTCTCCTCCCGGGTATCTCCGCCGAACTCGAAAAACACCTCGGTGTCTTCCTCCACAGAAAGGATGTCCTCGTCAGTTGCAGGCATATCTCCATCCTCCGTCTGTGAGTCCCCGGATGTCTCCGGCTCTGATCCGTCCTCTGTCCCGCCGCCCTCGGTGTTGTTCGCAGAGCTGCCCAGAAGATGCGTCCCCTCCCGGATTGCGACGGTGTTCTTGTCCTCATATGCGGTATTCTTCGTCGAGAGATAAACGATCGTTCCGGGAACACGGACATCAATATTCGTTCCCCCGATGATCGCGACCTGATAACCGCTTCCGATGAAATCGCTGACACGGCATGCCGTCGGGCTCCCGCTGCTCACATCCGCAAACTCCGCGTCAAAGGAATATCCGGCCGCGAGTGCATTCGACACCTGCCCGGTGTAAAGTCCGATCCGGTTGAACGCCGCGTAATGCTCCGCGGAGGCATAGCCAAGCACAAGGGTAGCCTTTCCCTCCGCCACCGTAAGCTTCTCTATATGGATAAGCTCGTCCCCCGATCGGTTGTAGGCGGCAACCGCATCCTCAACATAGCGTTTTAAACCGTCTTCATCATATGTATTTACGTCGAAGCTCTCCACGTCCGTGGAGACAATCGTTCCATCCTTTCGTATGAATACTGTGCTGTGCTCTGTCTCGTAGTTCTGTCCGCACCCGGACAATATCCCCGCACACAGCAGCAGCATGAGCGCTGCCCTGACTGCTCTTCGCATGGCAACTACCTCCCTCCTCTCTTTTTTCCAAAGTATTATACACTGTCCGCATGGCAATTTCAACCATTTTTAACGACATCCGTGATACAGACAGAAAGTGATTTGAACTCGTGATGCAGATAACAGTCAAGATACTCCCTCACAAGCGAGGTGAGCTCCTGCAGCACCTGCAGGGTCAGGGAGAAGGTGTACAGCCGCTCCACCGGCGTCGAGAGGATAAACTGCATGGCATAGAGGGCAGAGGGGGAAATCCTCCGCCCCGGCACGCCCGCCTCACAGTTA
>CAZNQZ010000460.1:0-1611 GCA_964575245.1 uncultured Lachnobacterium sp.
TTGACAATGTCTGCACTGAGCCCATGCGGTGGGGCGATGTCACATTTGCCGGGGGAAATTTTGCATGACGGATGCTCTGGGAAAGGAACGATAATGTCTTTAAAGAAAATAGCTGCTATGACCGGAGCCTCTGTCTCCACAGTCTCCCGGGTATTAAACAATACCTCCTCCACCTGCGCCTCCCGGCAGCTGCAGGACAAGATATGGCAGGCCGCAAGGGAAATCGGCTATCGCCCGAACGAGGCGGCCAGAGCCTTAAAAAAGGGGGAAAAGACTCAGGAAATGCTTCACGTGATCATTGTGATGGCCCGCGTCACTGCCGACGAGGACCCCTTCTTTGCGGAGCTGCTGCGCTGTCTGGAAATCGAGCTTCTGCAGCAGGGAATGGCTGTTGACGATATCATTCACGCGGGAGAACATTTACAGGAGGATTTCACAAGGGCAGACGGCGTCATTATCTTAGGGCGCTGTTCCGCCGACCTGCTGAAACAAATCTCCGATAAAAATGTAAATATTGTGGGAATCTGGCGCAATTCCATGAATTTCAGTATTGATGAGGTTCTGTGTGACGGACAAAAGGCGGCAAAGCTGGCAATCAGCCATCTGCTCTCCCTCGGGCATCAGAAAATCGCCTACATCGGGGATTGCTCTTACGAAAGCCGCTATGTGGGTTACTGCGATATTCTGTTCCAGAATAACATTCCCCTTGACTATGAACGGATTCAGCAGACCAACCAGACCCACGGGGAGACCGAGGCCGCTTTCCATAAGCTGATGGAAAACAGGCAGACGGGGAAAACGGATTTCAGCGCCATTTTCTGTGCCAACGACTACACGGCCATTCATGTTCTGGAGCTTCTCGCCAGACAAAAGCCGGGTATCCGCAACGCGATCTCCGTGATCTCCATTGACGATATTGAGGACGCCCAAAACACGACGCCCTTTCTGACAACGATCCGTATTCCCCGCCGGGAAATGGCCCATATGGCGGTCATGGTTCTGATGGACCGCATCCACCGGGGCCATAGCGACGCTCTGCGGATTGAGTTTTTCGGGCGACTGGTCAACCGCGACAGCTGCCGCCCTTATCTTCCTGTGCCCTGATGGAACCGGATGGGGAGCCGGTTTTGCCGTCAACCGTTCAGCCTTCCTTCTCCAGAATATTAATAGATGAGATATTGTTGATTCGGTAGTAGTAAAGCACCCTTTTTCCTTCCTTGTCAAATGTCTCCAGAACCAGCCATGTGCTATTATATTCCTTTAGTATTCCCTCTGCCTCAAATCCATATAGCAGAGCGTCATCATCATCAAGCGTTAATTCAACCCTCTTACCGGTTAATTCTTTTAAAGATGGAAATCCCGCTTTTTCTTTTTTGGCACTGGCTGGCAGGTTTCTCATAACTTTATTGATTTTATCTGACAATCCTCCAAAACCTGCAATCATGATACCTATCATTAATATATACCAAAATGTCATTCCCTGCCCCCCTCTGCCTGCCCGTCAGTAACTTGAATGGCTTCTATTAAATCCATATCTATCAGCCTTATTTCATTCTGATTTTTTACCTGATATTCGATTTTCATAAAATCATCATTTACACCCAATACCTT
>CAZNQZ010000461.1:0-1182 GCA_964575245.1 uncultured Lachnobacterium sp.
AAAAATTTTCCGCTGTCCGCAAGCAGCTCGACCGTCTGTGCCTGCATATGCTCATCCACCGCGATATTTAGCGCTGTCTCATCATATATATTCTTAATCTCTGTCATCCCGATATCCTTTCTGCAAACACCCTATCCATCGTTTCTCTGAAATGTATTTCGGCAACCGCCCGCCGTTTTACAACCTCGGCCCGCACATTTTCCATCATATTTTTTAACCGGGGGACTGTTACCAATTTTTTCGCAGTATTCCAATCCTCGCCAAAAGCTTCATTCGCGCAACCTCCAGATCCCGCGGACGGATTGCGGCCAGCTGCTCCAGTATCTCCACTGCCTCAGCAAATCGCTCCCCATCGAGTGCGGCCTGCACCTGCTCCTTTACTTTTTTGTCTAGCCGGCGCATTTCCTCTCTCTCCCGCATCACGCGTTTCTGCCATTCGCGCCCACGCTCGCTCCGATACCGCGCAAGCACCGGTGCCAGAGCGGTGTCCGCACAAGCCGCAGCATCCAAATACGCCATTTCCTGTGTGCCAAATTTCCAGCCCGCAAAGGCCGCATTCTGCCCGCCAGCTCCACAAACCGCAAACGCCTGCGCCAAAAAGAACCCTGCCTGCACCTTATCCGGAAGAAGCTCCGGATAGTTTTGCGGGATCGGCGGCGCATAATATTTCCGCGCAAACTCCACCGCCCGCGCGCCGTAATCCTTCAGCCCCTGCTCGATTTCATCAAAGCGCTGCGCCCTGACCGCGCGCCCGTATGCCAGCCACAAAAAAGCAATATCATAACGGACATTTTCACGGCTTTTCACCGCAAGCAGCTCCTGCTCCGTCGCGCGAAGATATCCCGCGTCAACCTTCCCTGTGTACTCCCGCAGCTGCCTTTCCCACGCTTCATATGGAACCGAGAGATAGCCCTCCTCCACGGACGCGCCATGGCGTTTTACAATATCCGTCAGAATATCCGGTGTCAGAAAGACATCCGGGGTATTTCGGCAAAATCCGGAAAACAGCGCCTGATAATCCGCGTCAGCGCCGTCCTCATCCGCCACGATCAGCTTCACGTACCAGATATACCAGAACTCGCCCTCCATCTGAGCCGTCATGCGCATCAATGTGCGGCGCTCCGCTTCCTGTTCGCTCCGTCCCTCAATCGCGGCAAACAGCTTCGCAGCAGCCTCCCGGTT
>CAZNQZ010000461.1:1192-1607 GCA_964575245.1 uncultured Lachnobacterium sp.
CGCCGCCATCGCCTCCACCAGAACCGGAAACAGGTCGTCCGAGAGGTACATTACCGGATTCCCCCAGCCCAGCGCATCATAATTTTCACTGAGCACCGAGGTATCCCCCCGCATCAGGCCACAGCCGACCCTGAGGGATAGCGCACGCTTTCTGCACACATCGTCAAAGGCCGTACCCACCAGAAGCGCGCCCTCCTCCTCCTCGAGCTGTGGACGGTGCTTCTGAAAATACTGAAATGCGCCCTCATAGATTGCCAGCTGCTCCTCAGCCCCGTCGCACTCCCTCCGCTTAAAATGCAGTCGTGCAAACGAAAGCGCGCAGTACGCGCGGCACAGGCGCGAAAGACGCTGATCCATCTGTATCGCTTTTTTCATTGCGAGCGCCGCCTCATCGTGTTTCAGTTCCACCTGACTG
>CAZNQZ010000462.1:0-1604 GCA_964575245.1 uncultured Lachnobacterium sp.
TCCTGACGGAGAGTATTTGATGCTCGTGGAACAGCCGAGAGGCGAGGCTGTTTACTATGTGAAGGCAAACGGAACGAAGTTTTTGGACCGCATGCGCGTGCGCACGCCCACCTTTGCAAATCTTCCGGGCATGCTGGAAACCTTAAAGGGCGCTGACCTTGCGGATGTGCCGATACTGGTGATCACGATCGACCCGTGCATCAGCTGTACGGAACGATAGAGGGGAGGAGAAGCTGATGTCGAACCTTATGAATTTTACCGGTACAATGCTAAAGAACCTGTTCTCCAAACCGGTGACAATCGATTATCCGGCGAAGCCCGCGGTGTATCCGGAGCGCAGCCGGGGACATATCGAGATCAATATCGAGAGCTGTGTGCTCTGCGGACTGTGTGCCATGAACTGTCCCTCCGGAGCGATCAAGGTGGATCGGAAGGGCGGAACCTGGAGTATCAATCGTTTCGACTGTGTGCAGTGCGGCTACTGCACAGAGAAGTGCAACAAAAAAAGTCTGTCCATTGTTCCCGGCTATCAGGAGCCTATGGGCGAAAAGAGTGTCTATATGATAGAGAAGCCGAAGACTGAAGAGCCGAAGACAGCGGCGCAGAAGGAGGGGTAGCGCATATGCATGAGTATCACGGCGCCGTGGAGATCATCGAGCATGCCGAGGAGCATGCAAAAGAGCGCGGCCACAGCAGGGTTACAAAGATTAATCTGGTCATCGGCGAGGGCTCCGGATATTCCTTTGAGGCGGTGAAGGGATATTTTGACGAGGTGTCACCGGGAACCATGTGCGAGGGCGCCGAGATTACTGTGCGCACCACAAAGGTCATGCTGCGCTGTCCGAAGTGTCATGAGCTGTTTCCCAAAAAACCGCTGCAGTATGACTGTCCGCACTGCGGGACGCCGGGCGAGCCGACGGACGCCGGGCGCGAGATGGCGATCGACAGCGTCGAGACGGAGTGAAATGGCGCGGCGGATTACTGTGACCGGACTGGTACAGGGGGTCGGCTACCGTCCGTTTGTGGCGGAGCTGGCAGAGAAGCTGCATTTGTCCGGGGAAGTGAAGAATGCCGGAGGCATCGTGACCATCCTTGCCGACGGAGAAGAGGGGGCGTTGGAGATATTTATCCAGCGCCTGAGTTCGTCTGCTCCCCCCGGCGCTGTGGTGGCGCGGGTGCAGTGCGAGCCTATACAGCGGAAGCTGCCCATGGGGTTTCGCATTGCTGAGAGTGAGGAGCAGGAGGAGGAGGAGCGCATACTTCCCGCGGATCTTCCCGTGTGCGCGGACTGTGAGCGCGAGTTGGCCGACTCTGCCAACCGCAGATACCGCTATCCCTTTATCAGCTGTGTAAACTGCGGCCCGCGCTTTAGCATCATGAGGACAGTTCCCTATGACCGGGAAACGATCACGATGGATGTGTTTTCGATGTGCCCGGAATGTGCGGTTGAGTACTGCCGCAAGGGCGACCGCAGGCGACATGCCCAGACCATCGCCTGCAGGGCCTGCGGGCCGTGTCTGCGAGCGGTCGTGCCGGAGAGCGCGCGCGTAGGAGGGGAAACCGAGTCCTTCGGAGATGATGCATGGAAACTTGCAATAAAAATT
>CAZNQZ010000463.1:0-1593 GCA_964575245.1 uncultured Lachnobacterium sp.
CTGCGGCTGGCGCGATATTCACGGCAGATTTCATCTGTCGTGAATACATACTAATATCCTCAGACTCTGCTTCGTTTTGTAGATAATTTAAACAAAAGGAGCAGAAAAATGATAAGGAATAAAAAGAAAGAACTACATGAGCTTAAGGATTTCCTTTTGCTGTGGAGCACGCAAAGCCTCTCCCAGCTCGGCAGCAGTATTACAGGTTTTGCACTGACGTTATGGCTGTATGAAAAGACAGGGTCGTCCCTGAGCACGGCGGCGCTTGCGATATGCTCTTACGCACCCTATGTATTGATGAGCGTATTTGCCGGCGCACTGACGGATCGTTTTGACAAAAAGCATACCATGCTTGTCTGTGACGTGTTTGCGGCAATCAGCACGCTAGTCGTATTTGTCCTGTTTCAGACGGACAGCCTGATGGTATGGCATCTGTACGTTTTGAATGCGGTTTCGGGATTTATGAACACGATTCAGCAGCCCGCCTCTGAGGTGGCCATGACATTGATAATGCCGGAAAAGTATTACCAGAAGACAAGCGGTCTTCGATCCCTGTCGCGAAGCCTGATCTCGATTGGTAACCCCCTGATTGCTACGGGACTGTACTCCTTTACAGGGCTGTACGGCGCAATTGCGGCGGATATCGGCAGCTTTATTGTCGCATTTACGACACTGCTGTTTTTTATTAAAATCCCGGACAGCAAAGGCAATCAGAGCGAGGGTGTACTTGTTCTCGCCAAAGAGGGCCTTCGGTTTCTGCGGGAGCAGTCGTTGATCTTGGCACTGATTTTGTTTATGTCCGGTGTGAATCTGACCGCTTCGGCCTTTGATGCGGTTCTCCCCGGTTATGTGCTCCCTAACCCCAGAGGTGGCTCCTCTGTCCTGGGGATTGTCACCTCCTGTTCCGGGATCGCCATGATGATCGGCAGCCTGATCGTATCCGTGCTGCCCGCACCGCGGGACAGGGTACGGGTCATTTACCTGACCATGCTGTTTTCGCTGGGCACTGAAAACTTTTTGCTGGCCTTTTCCAGGGAACCGGCATTATGGTGTATCGGACAGATCATCGGATGGGTGCTTGTCCCGATTATGAGTGCCAATTTGGATGTGATTCTCAGAACGGCCATTCCAGTGGAACTACAGGGCCGTGTTTACGCGTGCAGAAATACCCTCCAGTTTTTTACAATCCCCATCGGACTGTTTCTCGGCGGCTTTATGGTGGATCATGTCTGCGAACCCTTCATGAGTGCGTATGGCAGTTTATCCGTTCTGCAGACGCTTTTTGGCACGGGCAAGGGGTCCGGCGCCGCACTTATGATGTTTATCCTCGGTGTATTCGGAAGCTTCCTCTGCATCGTCACAGGAAGGAAATTAAAAAAATATTATTAGAGCCCTTCTGGCTTATTCATGAAATACTAAGTTAGATTTCTGAGGATTTAATTCAAATTGAAAGCTTCGTTGTCGCCCTTGTAAATTTGTGAGAGAAAATTTACAAGGGCAAATTTCGTCCTTTATCTTTGTGGTTTTGGGAGTGTAAAATAAAGTGTGTAAGTTACCGGTAACTAAAACTTACGCACTTTATTTTTAATGTAA
>CAZNQZ010000464.1:0-1583 GCA_964575245.1 uncultured Lachnobacterium sp.
ATAAAGTGTGTAAGTTACCGGTAACTAAAACTTACGCACTTTATTTTTAATGTAAAGTGCGGTATTCTAAAACGAAAGGAACGAAAGGATTATGAGTACAACACTTATGGCAAGAAGAACGAAAAGAGACCCAAAGGCCGTTGCGATCGCAAAAGCGATCCTTGAACAGTATGACTGCAAAAACGTAGAAGATATGCAGGATGCAATTAAAGATATCTTCGGTCCTATGTTTGAGGCAATGCTACAGGGGGAGATGGATGCCCATCTTGGCTATGAATCCAACGATCACGGGCCTAAAAGTACAGAAAACCGCCGGAACGGGTATGGCTGTAAAACGCTGAAATCCACATATGGCGACATCCCGGTGGAAGTCCCCCGGGACAGGGATGCCTCCTTTAAACCGCAGGCCATACCCAAACGGACAAAGGATGTAAGCGGGATCGAGGATAAAGTCCTGTCCATGTATGCAAGGGGCATGAGCCAGCGGGATATTGCGGAGACAATCGAAGATATTTACGGGTTTGAGATATCGCATGAGACGATATCGGCAATCACGGACAGGGTCGTGGAAACTGCTGAGGAATGGCAAAACCGTCCCCTTAAGAAATTTTATACCTTCCTGTTTGTTGACTGCCTGTATGTTTCTATCCGCAAGGACATGGAGACAAAAAATTGTGCCGTCTATGTCATTCTGGGCTATGATGTAAACGGGATAAAGGATATCCTTGGGCTGTGGATCGGTGAGGCGGAAGGGAAGCATTACTGGATGCAGATATTTGACGAAATCAAGGCCAGGGGCGTGGAGGATGTGCTGTTTATCAGTATGGATGGGGTGTCCGGGCTGGAAGAAGGTGCGCGCTCCATCTTTAAGGATGCGGTTGTGCAGCGCTGCATCGTGCATCTGGTCCGCAACAGCGTTAAGTACATACCCTCCAGGGATTACAAAGCATTTACAGCACAGCTTAAGAAAGTGTACGGGGCAGCCAGCCTTAAGGCGGCCCAGGCTGAGTTTGAACGTTTCAAACAGGCATGGAGCCAGTATCCGGGCGCTGTAGAAGTGTGGGTGCGCAACTGGCAGCATGTGGAACAGCTCTTCAATTATGGGAGCTCCGTGCGGAAGGTAATGTATACGACCAACAGCATAGAGGCAGTTAATTCCAGTTTCCGAAAGGTAACGAAGAAAGGCTCCTTCCCCAGTGAGGACGCAGTCAGGAAGGCGCTTTACCTGCGCATCACGGAGTTGTACAGGAAGTGGAATGGGCGTCCGATCTCCAACTGGGCGCTTGTCAGGAACCAGTTATCGATGGATGACAAGATACAGACCCGTATCCTGAAATACGAGAATTTATAGGAAAACAGCCATATGGGCAGCACCCTGATCGGGCATAATAGAGGCAGGGAGATTTGCCCACAACTCCCGCCAGCACAGGAGATTCATAAAGAATTTTCCTCTACCCTGAACCTCAAGATATGGATGTAGAATTATGAGAGTTTCACCAACGGGGTACATAAAATCGGAGGGGTGTTATACCGCCCCTCCAAATAAAAAAATAAAAACTTACACATTTTACTTGACAAACCCC
>CAZNQZ010000465.1:0-1571 GCA_964575245.1 uncultured Lachnobacterium sp.
GCTATGCATGAATATCTGATTTTATTCTGCCCTGGACAGTATGTTCAGGGCAGTTTCTATGTTTGAGGAGGTTTTATGAGTGACAGCGATTATATGAGGCTTGCGCTGCAGCTTGCCCAAAAGGGCTGCGGCTGGGTTTCGCCAAACCCTATGGTGGGTTGTGTGATTGTAAAAAACGGAGAGATCATCGGTCAGGGATGGCATGAAAAATACGGGCAGCCTCATGCGGAGCGAAACGCGTTGAGCTCCTGCAGGGAATCGCCGGAGGGGGCAGTTATGTATGTCACGCTGGAGCCCTGCTGTCATTATGGGAAGCAGCCACCGTGTACAGAAGCGATTTTGGGCTCCGGGATAAAAAAGGTCTTCGTTGGCTCCAGTGATCCCAATCCTCTTGTAGCGGGAAAGGGGATTCAGATTTTGCGGGAGCATGGCGTTGAGGTGACAGAGCATATTTTAAAGGAGGAATGTGATCGGCTGAATGAAGTATTTTTTCACTATATTCGTACCAGGCGCCCATTTGTTGTCATGAAGTACGCCATGACGATGGACGGAAAGATTGCCGCCTATACGGGAGCTTCGAAATGGATCACCGGAGAGCCTGCGCGCAATCACGTCCACAGACAGCGGCACCGATACCGTGCAATCATGGCAGGGGTGGGAACCATACTGTCTGATGACCCGATGCTTACCTGCCGGATTGACAACGGCAGAAATCCGATACGCATTGTCTGCGACACGAATCTGCGCACGCCGATTACCGCACAGGTTGTCCGGACAGCAAAGCAGATTCCGACAATCATTGCGGTCTGCCATGCGGACAGGGATAAAACGTCTGCCTTTGAGGAGGCCGGGTGCCAGATAATACATCTGGGCGAGGAGGGCGGCCATGTGGATTTGCGGCAGCTCATGGAGGAGCTGGGACAGAGAGAAATCGACAGTGTTTTGCTGGAAGGTGGCGGAACTCTGAACTGGTCAGCACTGCAGAGTGGAATTGTGCAAAAGGTGCAGGCCTATCTTGCACCCAAATTATTCGGCGGGCAGACGGCCAAAACTCCGGTTGGGGGAACGGGCGTCCCTGCTCCGGCGGATGCCTTTTCATTAAAAAATAGCTCGGTAACCAGGCTGGGGGAGGATTTTTTGATAGAAGGTGAGGTGATAAACGATGTTTACGGGAATTGTTGAAGAGCTCGGAACCGTGCTTGGCATTGCACAGGGAAACCATTCTGCCGTACTGAAAATCGGGGCTCAGAAGGTTTTACAAAACACGAAAATCGGCGACAGTATCGCCGTAAACGGCACCTGTCTGACCGTCACGCAAATAGGTGAGGATTTCTTTTCTGCAGATGTTATGCATGAGACGCTCAATCGTTCTTCCCTGGCACGGCTTACCCGCGGAGCCCCGGTCAATTTGGAGCGGGCCATGGCGGCTGACGGGCGGTTCGGCGGGCACTTTGTGGCAGGACATATTGATGGCATGGGCGAGATATGCCGGATACGGAGGGACGATACAGCCATTTGGTTCACGATACGCGTAAAACCAGAACTGATGCCATACATTGTGGAGAAAGGTT
>CAZNQZ010000466.1:0-1570 GCA_964575245.1 uncultured Lachnobacterium sp.
TTATAGATCTTTCAAAATTTTCCTGCTATCGCAAACTGCAGATCACGCAGTTTGTGGAAATCTATTTAAAAGCTGATCTCCAGCGCGTTCGCGTAGGACATCGGCAATTGATCGGGCAGATTGACCACCAGGACGCCGGAGAACTGCGCAAAGGAGAGCTCTCCCGCGCCCAGCATACGGACGGCGCTCACATGCTCCGCCTCCGCCAGGCTCTTGATCACGGCGGTTTTTCCCATCTGGGTGCACATCATAAAGGCGTAGAGCCTTCCCTCCTTCTGCACAAAGCGGAAGTCGTCCTGCTGCCACGGCACCTGCTCCTCGGTAAAGCCGTCGATTTTTACCATGGAGGAGCCCTCGCCGGAGACGCGCCACGGCCTTGTGCCGTACACGGCCTCCCCGTTGACGGCAAACCAGTGCTCGAGCTCCTTTAAGATCCACATGGCCTCGTCGTCGATGGTCCCGTCGGGCTTCTGCACGATGTTTAGAAGCATCGTGCCGTTCTTCGCAATGGTGTCCACCAGAATGTCGATGATGTGCCGCGGCTTTTTATAGTGCGCCCTCGCGTTGTAGAACCACTCGCCGATGCAGGTCTCGGACTGCCACGGCTCCGGAGAAATGTCCGGCAGCTGGCTCCGCTCGATGTCGAGGGTGCCCACCTGATAGATCTCCTTTTTGCGGCTCTTCTGGGTGTAAACCGCACGGTTCTCCCCCCATTTGCGCTCCGACTGGTTGTACAGATAGGCGACTGCCTCCAGACCGTACCGGAAATCCTCGTTCTCCACGGACTCAAAATTCTCGCCGAAGGGAAGCCAGCTGTCGGAGTAGAGCAGATCCGGCTCGTAGCTGTCGATGATCTCCTTCATCACCGCAAGCCAGTATTCCCGGAATCTCCGGTTGCCGGTCAGCCACACCCACTTGTCCTCCTCCCCCGGCTTTGCCACGTGCTCGTAGTTGTCGTGATAGAAATCGCGGTACGCGCTGTCGTTGCCGTCATAGGGCACTCCCGCATAGGGGCCGTAGCTGTCCGCTCCCTTGTTGGAGCGCCACCAGGCAAAGGATGCGCCCAGATGCTCCGTCATACCGAAGGGCAGACCATACTTCTTTGCCGCCGCCCTCCACAGGCCGCAGATATCCTTGTGCGGCCCGACCTCCATGGAATTGAAGCGGTTGAGCTTCGACGCAAAGTTGAAAAAATGGTCGTGGTGGGATGCCTGCGCCACAAAAAATCGCGCGCCGGACCGGTAATACTGATTCATCAGCTTCTCCGGCTCAAAGTTCTCCGCCTTCCACAGCGCGCAGATATCCTTGTAGCCGAACTTTGACGGATGCCCGTAGTGCCGCACATGGTACTCATACTGATCGGTGCCCTGTATGTACATATTCCTCGCGTACCAGTCCCCGAACATCGGAACAGACTGCGGGCCCCAGTGGCTCCAGATTCCAAACTTTGCATCCCGGAACCAGTCGGGACACCTGTGGCCTGCCAGTGATTCAAATGTCGCCTCATACATAATACTCCCCTCCCATCGCCGTCCGATATGTGAATTCTTGGTAACAGTTAAACTCAGGT
>CAZNQZ010000467.1:0-1567 GCA_964575245.1 uncultured Lachnobacterium sp.
AGCTGCAGAGCGGACAGGAGATAGGGGAAAAGCTGGGGAAAATCAATCGCAAGAAAGCGTTTTCCCGCAGGGATTTCATACAGCTTTGCCATTTCTGACAGCGCCGGGCTCCGGCTTTTGATACCCGCCAGCAGATTCGTGTAGACCGTGGGGAACACGATCAAAAAGCAGATAAAGACGGACAGGCTGCGGGGAGTCAGCCAGACCAGGCAGAGGATGATGAAGGACGCGACAGGAGTCGCCTTAACGACCGCGACATACGGCCACAGCAGTATCTCCACGAGGTGAGAGCGAGCGCTGCACACCGCGCACACGCTGGCCGCGCCAAAACCCAGCAGAAAGCCAAGGGCAATCCGCGAGAAGGAAAACCATACGGTTCGCAGAAAATCGGGCATAAGCAGAAGCTGCCCGAGGGCCGCTGCCACCTCCGGCGGGGAGGCGAGCAGGATGCTCTGATCCAGCCACAGGGCGGCAATCTGCCATACAAAAAGAGCGGCAGCGACTGCCGCCGCCTTTTCATATGCGCGGGGGTGATAACTCTCCCCTGTCCGTTTTCCGGTGTTTTGTTTGGGCTCAGAGCTTATTTTCTCTCCGGACATAGTTATCTTGCACCGTCATAGTAGAAATCGTCCGCCGGAAGCGTGCCGCCGATACTCTGGGGGTTCTGGTCATATAAAATCTGCAGGTATCCGCTCACCGCCTCCTTCATGTCCGCACCGTCCAGATAGGTGATGTTGCACTGGGGCAGAGCCTTCTGCGCGATCGCCGCCTTCACAATATCCAGCGCCTCAATCATTTTGGAAACTTCCCCGACATTCGAGTTGGCATAGGCTGTCGATGCCTGATATTCGGACAAAAAAGTGGCGACAGCCTCGGAATTCTTCTCCAAAAAGTCATTGCGCGCTACCAAAACGCCGGTCACGAGGCTGCTGCCGTTGTTCAGCGCGTTCCACTCCGCATTCAGGTCAAGCGCAATGTTCAGCCCCTCAACATTTGATGAGGCCACAGTGACAAAGGGCTGGGGGAGCATGGCGACCACTTCCCCGTCCGTGGATTTCATGATGGAGACGATCTCCGTGGGCTCCGACTTAAATTCGAGCGTCACATCCTTCTCCGGGTCAAGCCCGTTCTGCCGCAGCAGGTATTTCAGCGTGTATTCCGGGGTCGCGCCCTGCCCCGTCGCATAGATGGTCCGCCCCTTTAGGTCGGCAAAGGAGTGGACACTGCCCTCCTTGTCCACGATATAGAGGACGCCCAGCGTGTTTACCGCGAGGACAGAAATCTGCCCCTCCGTTTTGTTGTAGAGCACGCTTGCCAGGTTGCTGGGCACGGCGGCCATATCCAGATTGCCCTGAATCAGGGCGGGGGTCAGCTCGTCCGCGGTAACGGCAAGCGTATATTCGATCTTACTCTCAGCTT
Organism: uncultured Lachnobacterium sp.; assembly: GCA_964575245.1. GTDB lineage: Bacteria > Bacillota > Clostridia > Lachnospirales > Lachnospiraceae > Roseburia. The sequence continues at coordinate 1,420 of CAZNQZ010000467.1, forward strand.
TTTCCTCCCTGGCGTCGGTCAGGAGCTTAGCCAGCCCCATGGAGGTAGGCCCCTTCAGGCCCCCGAGGCGGATGGTCACATCGTCTTGCCTGGGTGAACCGCAGCCCGTAAACAGGCCGAGGGTTAACGCGAGCGTCATTGCAAGGGT
>CAZNQZ010000468.1:0-1562 GCA_964575245.1 uncultured Lachnobacterium sp.
AGAGTTTCCGAGACTACACTAATATTTTCATCACAGAATATTTCCCCGTCATCCGCCTGCATGGAAACGCTGATTTCCGGCGCATTCCCCGCCATGCCCCCGGCAAAGTCCGCGATTTTCTTTTTTAGCTCCTCTGTCCGGCACTTCCTTCTCTTCACCTCCAGCACCTCAAAGCTATCCACCTTTTTCATGGTTTCCGAAAAATTTTTCAGGCGCAGGGCCTGCTCCTTCATGGACGAAAGCCCCTCCAACAGCTTTTCTTCACTCATCTGCCCCCTGGGATAATATTCCATCAGCATATCCGCATAGCCGGAAATCACAGTCAGCGGCGTCCGCAAATCATGGGCAAACGCCGCGTTGATTTTCCTCTGCTCCTCCATCAGCTCCCACATATGCTTCTGGTTATCCACAACAGCCCGCCTCATACGGTCCATGGCTTTACAGATTTCCCCCAGTTCATCCGCACTGCCGTAAAAACAGGAAAAGCTTAAATCATTCCGCTTTACTGCCTCCATCTCCAGCTTTAAAAGCAGGAGCGGTTCCTTGAGCCTGTTTTTGTAATAAAAAAAAGAAACCAGAAAAACCGCTGTCACGGAATAAACCGGAATACAAAACATCCGGACAACGGAAAACACTTCAAGCAGACATGCATTCGCTTTCCCCAGCCGGACAGGTTCCTCCAGTTCTCTGCCATCATCTCCATATAACACAAAAAGCCCGTCGCCCACATGCTGGTATCCCTCATCTATGCCGTTGACCCGCATAACCAGTTTCTTCCAGCTCTGGCAGAAGCTGACGGTAATGAACGTTACCAGTACCGTGCCAAAAATCGCCCACAAAAGATATACCGCCATCGCTTTTTTCAGGGAAAAATCCTTTATTTTTTCTCTCCACCTACGATACAGTTTTTCTATCCAATCCATCGATACCCCACTCCCCAGACGGTTTCTATCATCGTCTCATCCGAATATTTCCCGAGCTTCTGCCGGATTCTCCGAATATGTTCCGCAATAATGCTGTCTTCCCCATCCTTGTCAAATCCCCACAGGCGTTCATATATCATTTCCTTTGTAAATACCTGGTTTTTGTGCTGGCTTAAAAATTCCACAATTTCATATTCCGTCCTGGTCAGGCGGACTTCCTCATTTCCAAACCTGACAAGCCTTGCAGAATAGGATATGGTAAATCCCCCGGCAAACCTCAGAGTTTGCGCCTCTTTGCTCCTCCGCTGCCTCCGCAGATGCGCAGCTACCCGCTCCTTTAATTCCATCATGCCAAAGGGTTTTTCAATATAATCGTCTCCTCCGCAGCGGAATCCTCTAACCTTGTCCTCTTCCTCAATTCTCGCCGTCAGAAAGAGGATGGGGCAGCTTACATATTCCCGGATACGTTCACAGACCTCATAGCCGTCCATATCCGGCATATTGACGTCCAGGAGAATCAGATCACAGCCTTTTGATATCTTCTCCAGCGCCTCCGCTCCGTTATTTGCCGTATATACCGTATAACCCTCCAGTGAAAAGTATGTTTCCAGCATTTTTCGGATTTCCTTTTCATCATCT
>CAZNQZ010000469.1:0-1549 GCA_964575245.1 uncultured Lachnobacterium sp.
TCAGATAGATGAACAGGGAAATATTGCAAAAAATAAATTGCGTTGTCGGCAGCTGTGAAGTCATCGAAAAAATGGCAGACCTGCCGTCAAAGAAGCCGTTTTCCGACGAAGTAATATCCTTTTTGTCGGAGGTCTCGAAGGAGCTGTTAAGGGATGCGAGGGGGAAACAGTATTCGGATGTGGTAACCTTCGCCTTTTGGATACGTCCTGCATCGGTAAAAAATCTGAAAGAGCAGTATGCCTTTCATGATAACCAGATTCATCTGGGAAGAGGCGTTGCGTTTCATATCGCGCCCTCTAATGTGCCGGTGAATTTTGCTTATAGTCTGGCAGTTGGACTTCTGACCGGAAATGCCAATATCGTGCGGATTCCGAGCAGGGAATTTCCGCAGGTTGAAATTATAGCGGATGCCCTAAATCACGCATTCGCGCAAAATGAATCGCTTCGGCCTTATGTTGCCCTGGTGCGCTATGAAAGGGACAGGGACATCAATGATGAGCTGTCGTCCATCGCTGACACGCGCATCATCTGGGGCGGAGATAAGACGATCGCAGAGCTCAGGAAATCCCCTCTTATGCCAAGGAGTACGGAGATAACATTCGCGGACCGGTATTCTCTGGCAGTGATTCATTCGGATACGTATCTGGCGATGGAGGATAAAAGAAAGCTGGCTGAGGATTTTTATAATGACACCTTTTTCTCTGATCAGAATGCCTGTACGAGCCCCGGAATTGTGATTTGGACAGGCAGTCGAAATGACGAGGCAAAGGAACTGTTTTGGGAGCTCCTCCATGATCTGGTGAAGGAGAAATATTCTTTTCAGGATATTCAGGGGGTGAATAAGCTGGCAAGCAGTTATCTGGCAGCCGTGGAATCAAGCGGAGCGAGAGTAATCCCGCATGAGGATAACCGGATCGTAAGGATAGCGGTAGAACATGTAAATCATAAGCTCATGGATCTAAAAGATAACTGCGGATATTTCTTTGAGTATGACTGTGATGATGTGATGGAACTAAAGGATCTCTGCAATGACAAAAGATGTCAGACAGTCGGAATGATTGGGGACAGGGAATGGCTCCGGCCATTGATAGAATCTGGAATTAAAGGGATTGACAGAGTGGTTTCCATTGGGAAAACAATGGATTTTGATCTGATATGGGACGGGTATGAGCTGGTATATTCTCTGACGCGGGCAGTGGCTATCTGATGCCAAGGGCTTTTGTGGGTTTATATGGAATATGATAGATTGAAGGCGGATTTGTCACAAATAAGATGCTAAAACATTGCAAATGTATTGATTTTGCATGTGGCTTCGGGTATACTGATCTTAATTAAGAAGAGGAGGTGGCAGATTTGGCCAGTACAATCCAGATAAGAGTAGATGATGAAATAAAAGTAAAGGCCGATAAATTATTCAGGGATTTGGGAACAGATACGACTTCCGCTATCCGAATGTTTCTGACACAGGCATTGGCAGTCAATGGATTTCCATTTGAAATCAAAAGGAAAAGGACAAACCCGTATGAAGGATTGACAGAAGCGGAACTG
>CAZNQZ010000470.1:0-1543 GCA_964575245.1 uncultured Lachnobacterium sp.
ACATATCTGGAAAAATCGTTCGGCTTTACATAATCCATACAGATTATCAGCTCCTCCGGATCATCACATTCCCGCCAGATTACCACATCCGTATTATCTCCAGAGCCCTGCTCTGAAACACAAATCCTGTCATCCAGCATCCGTACAGATGTATCATAAGAAAAGATCTTCCATTCCCTTGAGGACAGTCCATTCACCCGAACATACGCCAACTCCCGACTCTCTATGATTGCACAGGGATATGCGTAATGTACATAGGTAGTAATACTTGGATTTTCGTTAATTGGCAGGATTCGTGTCTCCATAGTTTCTCCTTTCACAGCTCCTGGTCATGCTGCGCATAATACAGGTTTTCCACAATCTGCGCAAACGTGATCAAATCCGGCAGTTGATTGATCAGCAAATACTCTTCCGGCAAAGTAATGGACAACCGACTCTCCAACTCCACAACAAACGCGACAAAATTCATGGACTCAATCGGCAAGTCTTTCAGAGGCACACCTTCACACTCATCTAAAGTAATCTGTGTACACATTTCAAAGGATTGTATCACAATCTCTCTAATATCATTCAACACTGCCACCCTCCGCTTTCCTCTGCTCCTCTACCATGCGGTAAAAATACCCCTTCCTCTCCCGCAGCTCGTCCGGCGCTCCACACTCCACAATCTGCCCCTCGTGAAACACAAGCACCAGATCCACATTCTTCGCATAGGACATATTGTGCGTAACTAAAATAACCCCTTTATTTTTCGTGAGCTGATTGATCCTGTGGATCAGCTCATTCTCCGAGACCGGGTCCAGATTGCTTGAGGGCTCATCCAAAATCAGCACCGGCCGGTCCATCATATAGGCTCTGGCAATCGCGAGCTTCTGCGTTTCCCCGCCGGAGAGCCAGATGCCGGAATCCGAAAATTCCCCCGTCAATTCCGTGTCGAGCCCGTCCGGCAGGGTTTTCAACTTCTCCTCCAGCCCGCTGAACCGGATTGCCTCATCAAGCCTGCACAGTTCCTCCTCATCCAACTCTTTTTTTAGAGCGATATTTTCAGATATCGTAAGCGCAAACACACAAAAATCCTGCAAAAGCACGCCAAACAACTGGGAGACGTCCGCGATTTCCTGATTCGGATGCCGATACTCCACCCTGCCCCTGTCCGGCTCGTAGAGACCCAGCAGCAGCTTGACAAAGGTCGTTTTGCCGGAACCGTTTTCTCCGACGATGGCGATTTTCTGATCCAGCGGAAGATTGATATTGATATCCTTTAACACCTTCCACTCCCCGTCATAAGAAAAATCCACATCCGCGAATTTCGCGCAGGGTTCTGCACTGCTGTGTTCAATTCCCGGATATTCATGGTTTGGGGTATCCATGACCGTAAAAATATCCTTTATATATCTCGCGTCATCCGCAACATAAGAAAAAAACAAAATCATGTTAGTCAGACGATTCGCTGTCGAAGCAAAATTTGTTAAAACCATCTGGAGATCTCCTACTGTGATCCTCCCGTTTACAAGCAGCCACACTAACAGCACAAGATTCCCAG
>CAZNQZ010000471.1:0-1541 GCA_964575245.1 uncultured Lachnobacterium sp.
CTATGAAAACTTGACATGTAGCGTCAGCTCATTTGCCGAAGGCAAATTTTGCATGAGCTGATGTTCAGAAATGAGGTATGAAAAATGAGGAATATATTAATTGGAGGGGCATGGCCCTATGCAAATGGCTCCCTGCACATCGGACATGTCGCAGGCCTGTTGCCGGGAGATGTACTGGCCAGATATCACAGGGCGATTGGTGACAATGTGTATTTTGTATCCGGGAGTGACTGTCATGGAACACCTGTGGCCATTCGTGCCAGACAGGAGAACCGAACGCCGCAGGAGATCAGTGATTATTATCACGAAGAATTTGTGGAGTGTTTTAAAAAGCTGGGCTTCAGCTATGACGTCTACACAAAAACGTCTGCGGAGGAACACAAGGCATTTGTGAGAGAATTTCATAAGAAGCTATATGAGAGCCCTTATGTCTATGAAAAGGAGGTTCCACAGGCCTACTGTGAAAACTGTGATACGTTTCTGGCTGACCGCTTCGTGCTGGGAAAATGTCCGAAATGCGGGAGGGATGCCAGAGGGGACCAGTGTGATGCCTGTGGCGCGGTGCTCGAACCGGAAACCCTTGCAGAACCAATATGCGCGGTATGCGGAAGGAGTGTCAGCTTTAAAAATGCGAAGCATTTATATATAGCCATCTCGAAGCTGCAGGCCCAATTGGAACATCTGGTCTGCAGTCATCCGGAATGGAGAAAAAATGCGACCGCATTTACCGAGCGGTATATCCGTGAAGGATTGAGGGACCGCGCACTGACCAGAGATCTGGAATGGGGAATCCCTGTCCCGAAAGAGGGCTATGAAAACAAGACAATTTATATTTGGGCGGAAAACGTACTGGGCTACTTGTCCGCAAGTAAAGCGGCTGCTGAAGCGCGGGAAGCGGATTTCCGTGAGCTGTGGGGAGAAGAGGCGAAACACTACTATGTGCATGGGAAGGACAACATCCCTTTTCATACCATTATATTGCCGGCGCTTTTGCTGGGGAATGGAGAGGGGTGGCATTTGCCCGACCAGATTGTGTCAAGCGAATATTTAACTCTGGAGGGGAAAAAAATATCGACCAGTCAGAATTATGCGATATGGATAAAAGAGCTGCTGGAGCACTGTGAGGCAGATTCTGTTCGCTACTTTATGATTGCCAACGGTCCCGAGAAGAAGGATGCAGATTTTTCATGGAGAGAATATGTCCACAGTCATAACGGGGAGCTGCTTGGAGCATATGGAAATTTTGTGAATCGTTCCCTTGCATTTATCAAAAAATATTGCAATGGAATTGTACCATCGGGAAACGATGACAAAGAGATCAATAACCGGTTGGACAGTCTGTATGTTTCGGTCGGAAAATTAATTGAGCGCGGCTGTTTCAAGGATGGAATCAATGAGATATTTGAGTTTGTGAGAAATGCAAATAAATATTTCGATGCGGAACAGCCCTGGATTACACGAACCACGGATCAGGGGGCCTGTGATCATACCCTGTATGTGTGTGTCCAGATTGTCGCGAATTTGGCGGTGTTGCTTTCCCC
>CAZNQZ010000472.1:0-1530 GCA_964575245.1 uncultured Lachnobacterium sp.
GAGCAAACTGGAAGATGACTGCTCCGACCTTGGTTAAGTGCAGCAAGTGCGGCGAGCTGATGGTGCCCCACCGCGTCTGCAAGAACTGCGGTTCCTACAACAAGAAGGAGATCATTCCGCAGGAATCATAAGTGAAAAGCCGGGATACCGGCTTTTTCTATTAAAAAAATAAAGGGGGAAACGATTATGAAAAAGAAATTGGCACTGCTGCTCGCAGGCCTGATGGCGATCTCACTCGTGGCCTGCGGAGATCCCAAGCAGGATTCGTCGCAGCCAAACACGGAGAACACAGCAGACTCCAACCAGTCGGAGACGGAACCGTCCCAGACGCAGCCGTCCCAGACACAGCCGTCGGATTCGCAGAACACAGAAAGTCAGCAGGAGCTGTCGCTCATTGACGTCTTTGCGGCCCACGGAATGAAGGTGGGAACTTGTCTGTCCCCGAATATGATCGGCAACCCGGTGATGAGCAAAATCATCCTCGGGCAGTTCAACAGCGTGACCATGGAGAATGCCATGAAACCTGACGCAATCCTGAACCGGGCGAAGAGCATTCAGGAAGGAACACTGGTAGTTGAGTTTAATCAGGATTTAATTAAGATGCTCAATTGGGCAAAGCAGAACGGGCTCAGCGCGCGCGGCCATACCATCGTGTGGCACAGCCAGACACCGGACTGGATTTTCCATGAGGATTTTGATCAGGCGAAGCCGCTGGTCAGCCGGGAGGTGATGCTGGAGCGGCTGGACCACTACATGAAGCAGGTGTTTGAAAAGCTGGAGGAGGGCGGCTACTCCGAGATGTTTTATGCCTATGACATCGCAAACGAGTGCTGGATGGAGGACGGCTCGATGCGGGAGAGCAACTGGAAGGCAACCATCGGTGACGATTATCTGTGGCATGCCTTCAGTCTCGCGGATAAGTACGCGCCGGAGCACATTGACCTCTACTACAATGACTATAACGAGCAGTTCAAGGAAGAGAAGTGTGTGGAATTTGTAAAGACTCTGGTGGATGAGGACGGAAAATACCTGATAGACGGGATCGGGCTGCAGGCCCATCTCTACACTCAGGACGATCTGGAGGAGTATTTCCAGGCTCTCGACCTGATGGCGGAAACCGGGTTAAAGATCGAGCTGACCGAGCTGGATGTCTCCCTCGGGGCATGGCAGAACACCCTTCCCGCGACGGAGGACAATCTGAAGGATCAGGGCAAATTTTACTATGATCTGATCAACGGGCTGTTTGAGCGCGCGGACGCCGGAAAGGTCAAGATGGACGCGCTGACCTTCTGGGGATTCGCAGACAGCCTTTCCTGGAGAAGCAGCGCGAGCCCGCTGCTCTATGACAAAGGATTCAAGCCCAAGTATTCGTACTATGGCGCGATGCAGATGAAGGATCAGGCAGGATTTGACTGATTCGATATAACGGGAATGAAACTGACAGATTGCCTGCACCCTAAGGGTGCGGGCTTTTTTGTATGCACAGGCCCGCGTCGAATTTATTTAAGAATAATGTCAACTTTTTTGTCT
>CAZNQZ010000473.1:0-1522 GCA_964575245.1 uncultured Lachnobacterium sp.
CTATTTTTTGATGTCCTGCTCATTCGCCGCTTTTGCGCTCAGGAGCCTGTCTAACTGCTGCAGGCGTGCAATCAGATTATCCTCCAGCGATTTCGCTGATTTCCCGCTCATAAAAGAGCTGTACTTTTTCATAAGCTTTTTCGTCTGCACCATATTTCTGATCACGAGAATCAGCAAAATCAGGCAAAACACAATCAGCCCGATAATGATATAGTCACTGTCAAATCCCAATAATTCTGATATCATAGCATTCTCCTAAGTATATTGTCGCCGATTCGGAGGCATATCTCAATAGTACTTTTATCCTATTAACGCTGCACCGTGCGCAGAAGATCGATAATCCGGTCCAGCTCGTCCTGCGAGTAATACTCAATTTCGAGCCTGCCCTGCTTTTCGTCCTTGTGGTTAATGCTCACCTTCGTGCCGAGAATCCGCTTCATCTGCTCCTCCAGGTCCTGATACACCGCTAAAAGCTGCGGGTCCAGCGCCTTTCGCTCGCCCATCCCCGCCTTTTTCTCGTTCTGGAGATTTTTGACCAGCTTCTCCGCGTCTCGCACACTCAGTTTCCCGTCAAAAATCTTCTCCGCCAGCGCCACCTGCTGCTCCTCGTCCTCAATGCCGATGAGCGGACGCACATGCCCGGTGGTCAGCTTGTCGTCGATCACCATCTGCTGCACCCGATCAGAGAGCTTCAAAAGCCGCATGGAGTTGGTGATGGTCGTGCGGCTCTTGGAAACCCGGTCCGCTACCTCGTCCTGTTTCAGATTAAACTCGGTCAAAAGCCGCCTGTAAGCCAGCGCCTCCTCAATCGGGTTTAAGTCTTCTCTCTGTATATTCTCGATCAGGGAAATCTCCATGATCTCCTGCTCGGTCAGCTTTTTGATAATGACCGGAATCTGCTTGATCCCGGCTTTTTTGGCCGCGCGCCAGCGGCGCTCACCCGCGATGATCTCATAGTAATCATCCCTCTCCTGCACCAGAAGCGGCTGCAGGACGCCAAACTGCTTAATCGAATCAGCCAGATCATTTAAGGCATCCTCATCGAATTTCTTCCGGGGCTGATCACGGTTCGGCTCCACCTTGTTGATATCTATCATAACCGCATCCGCTGCGTGCTCGCTGACCGGCTTCACCTCCGCCGCCTGTGCGGGCTTTGCCTCCGCCGCCTTCGGCGCAATCAGCGAATCCAGCCCTTTTCCCAATCCTTTTTTTGCTGCCATGTCTTTACCTCTTTTTCGTTTTATCCCGTGACCCCTTACAGATCCTTCCTGCCAATGATTTCCTGCGCAAGCTTCCGGTAGCTCTCCGCGCCCGCCGATTTGGAGTCGTACTTGTTGATCGGCATTCCGTAGGAGGGAGCCTCCGCAAGGCGGATGTTGCGCGGGATCATGGTTTCGTAAATCTTCGCGTCCAGATTTTCCTTCACGCTGTCCACCACCTGATTGGACAGATTGGTGCGCACATCGTACATCGTGAACACCACACCCTCAATCTGAAGTTTGCTGTTAAGGCGCTCCTGCAC
>CAZNQZ010000474.1:0-1044 GCA_964575245.1 uncultured Lachnobacterium sp.
GTGAGGAATTCATCCGCGTGTTTGAGGAGGAGGCTAAAAAAATCGGAGCAGTGGATTTTCTGGCTCAGGGGACGATCTATCCGGACGTGGTGGAGAGCGGCCTCGGCGGAGAATCCGCCGTGATAAAGTCACACCACAATGTGGGCGGTCTTCCGGACTATGTGGATTTTAAGGAGATTCTGGAGCCGCTGCGCACGCTCTTCAAGGACGAGGTCCGCAAGGCCGGACTGGAGCTCGGCCTGCCGGAGCGCCTGGTATTCCGTCAGCCCTTCCCCGGCCCCGGCCTAGGTGTCCGCATCGTCGGCGAAGTGACTGCGGACAAGGTCCGCATCGTTCAGGATGCCGACGCCATCTACCGCGAGGAGATTGCAAAAGCCGGATTGGACAGAACCATCGGCCAGTATTTTGCCGCCCTGACCAACATGCGCTCCGTCGGCGTCATGGGAGATGAGCGAACCTACGATTATGCGGTGGCGCTTCGCGCTGTCAACACCGTCGATTTCATGACTGCCGAGGCGGCGGAAATTCCCTTTGCCGTGCTGCAGACGGTCATGAGCAGGATCATCAATGAAGTCAGGGGCGTCAATCGCGTAGTGTATGATTTGACCAGTAAACCGCCGGGAACGATCGAGTTCGAGTGAGAAGGTAGATCCTCGCAAGCCTTGAAAAATTAGGGCTTGCGGGGATTTTTTAGGTGGCGGTGGGTACGATTTGGGTACAGATTTAAATTAGTTACTGCTTTGGATTTTAAGATGTCCGGGTAAACTTCCGATTACAAGTATACTTGCATTATCATCCCAAAAATAATAAATTCTTAAACATTCTCGTGGATCTCGGCTATCTCCTTTTTTTAAATGACGATCAAGTTTGTGCTTTTTGCCGTTGTAAAGAGGATAATACTCATCCCCTTGTCTGCCGGCAGATGAGTCGCTTATGGCAGGCGAATCTTCTACACCAAGTAAATTAAAAATATTAAAAAATGCCAATTTTTCAAAAAACATAAAGCGCATAATTTAAAAAATATATCATAAAAAATAGAATAAC
>CAZNQZ010000474.1:1054-1522 GCA_964575245.1 uncultured Lachnobacterium sp.
CAAAGTTCATGCGCATATTGTAATAAGTAGTTCCTAAACACTCTATTAACCTACAAACAAGATTGATATCCTTATATGTGGCTTCCTTTAATGAGCGTACTGCGCGGGGTAATAGTTCAATTCGACCAGAAAAATTGGTTTCAATCCAATCTGGGATTTCGGAATAATTATTTGGGTATTCCATTGGCTTTGGTTGATGCTCATATTCCAAAAGGGCTTGTTCTAATTGATGAATTCTAGCCTGATTTAGAATGTTAATTGATTCAAACTTTCGGATTGTGTCATTTTGAAAGTTTATTTCGGTATCTTGCGCTTCTAGTAATGCTGTCATTTCTTGCAATTGCTGATTTAATTCATCGTTATCATTTTCCAATAATGAACACCATTCTTGTGTATTTCTATTGTTTTTATAGTCTAATAGTTTTTTGTCTCGATTTGCGTTGTAAAAAAACTTAAAACCATAGTCTA
>CAZNQZ010000475.1:0-1516 GCA_964575245.1 uncultured Lachnobacterium sp.
CCCACGAGAAGCCGGACAGCGAAAAAATACAGGGGCTCGCCGCGTTTATCAATCACTTTGGCTATTCGATGCACCTCGACGCGGACAGGGTTCACCCGAAGGAACTGCAAAAGCTTCTGCAGAAAATCGAGGGGAGCGAGGAGGAGGCGCTGATCATGCGCCTGACCCTGCGCTCCATGAAGCAGGCGCGCTACACGGTGGAGAACACCGGGCATTTCGGACTGGCTGCGGACTGCTACTGCCATTTCACCTCCCCGATCCGCCGTTACCCGGATCTGCAGATTCACCGCATCATCAAGGAGAATCTGAGGGGCAGGCTGAACGAAAAGCGCATCGGGCACTACGAGCGCCTGCTGCCGGAGGTCGCAAGGCACGCCAGCCAGACGGAGCGCAGGGCGGAGGAAGCGGAGCGGGAGACGGTAAAGCTGAAAAAGGTGGAGTATATGGAGCAGCACATCGGGGAATGCTTTGAGGGGGTGATTTCCGGCGTGACCGAGTGGGGCTTTTATGTGGAGCTGCCCAACACGGTTGAGGGGCTGGTTCGCGTGACGGAGCTGACGGACGACTACTATCAGTGCTATGAGGATGCCTGTGAGCTGGTCGGAACTGCCACGAACCGCCGCTACAGGCTCGGCCAGAAGGTGTCCGTGCGGGTCGCGGGGACGGACAGGCTCCAGCGGACAATTGATTTTGTGCCGGCGGACGCCTGATTGAGCCAATGTATTTTAAAAAAGCAAAAATGAGCCGTTAGGCGGTTGATTTTTTTTCCAAAATCAGATATTCTATATGTCGGACACAAAAGCAACGGATTTGTCGGTATGGCCCAAGACCAGCTGCGGAGTGGGGGAGGGCGGTGCGGACGGAGAAGGTTAATTTTGTGAGGGATTCAGTTACGGGAATGGAGGATGCCGGATGGGGAAGGAATCTCGAAAGTTAATAGCCAATAACAAGAAAGCCTATCATGACTATTTTCTGGAAGAGACCTGCGAAGCCGGCATCGCCCTGACCGGAACTGAGGTGAAGTCCATGCGGATGGGCAAGTGCAGCATCAAGGAGTCCTTCATCCATATTGACAATGGAGAGGTTCTCATTTACGGGATGCATATCAGCCCATACGAGAAGGGCAACATTTTTAACAGGGATCCGCTCAGGCCGAGAAAGCTCCTGATGCACAAGCAGGAGATACGGAAACTGGCGGGAAAGATTGCGCAGAAGGGATACACCATCGTGCCGGTGGAGGTATACTTTAAGGGCAGTCTGGTGAAGGTTCAGGTGGCGCTTGCCAGGGGCAAGAAGCTCTATGACAAGCGTCAGGACATCGCCAAAAAGGACGTGAGGCGGGAGGCCGAGAGGGACTTTAAGGTGAGGAACCTGTAATACACAACAGGGGCTAGTAAAGGTTTCGACAGGGATCGTGAAGCCGGAGAAGCGAGCCGCAGGCGATGCGTCAAATCGCAAAACTAAAATTAAACGCTGAAGACAATTTAGCATACGCTGCCTAATGGCAGCAGTCTGA
>CAZNQZ010000476.1:0-1230 GCA_964575245.1 uncultured Lachnobacterium sp.
TAGTCCCATTTCCCGTAGTTCCGTTTCCTGTAGTTCCATTGTTCGTGGTTCCGCCGTTCGTGGTTCCGTTATTTGTGGTTCCGCCGTTCGTGGTTCCGTTATTCGTGGTTCCGCCGTTCGTGGTTCCGTTATTTGTGGTCCCGCCGTTCGTGGTTCCGTTATTTGTGGTCCCGTCGTTCGTGGTTCCATTGTTCGTGGTTCCGTTGTTCGTTTCATCGTTCATCGTCCCGCAGCCCGCAAAAAGACACATACATGCAGTCAACAGGCAGCCGGTCATAAAAAGTTTGATTTTCCTCATTCTACTGATCTCCTTCTTTATTAAATGTAACTGAATTACAGAGATAGTATGAACAATAATCATGGATCTATACACGCTCATTTTGAAGTATAATACACTGGAATGCATAAAACAATGAAAATTTTATTTTTTCATTTTGGGCTGGCTGATCAGGGACGCAAGATAGGAAAAGACCAGCGCTGCCGACAAACCGGCCGCACAGTTTTTAAAACCGCCGAGGAAAATGCCGCTGAAGCCCTTCTCATCCACCATCTCCTTCACACCCTTCCAGAGATTGTTTCCAAAACCGAGCAGCGGTACATTCGCACCTGCACCCGCCCACTCGGAAAACGGCCCATATATCTGAAACGCACCCAGAACCGCACCCAGACAGACGAGAATCACCATAATCCTCCCGGGCAGCAGCTTCGTTTTCTCCATCAGAATCTGCGTCAGGGCACAGATTAACCCCCCGACCGCAAATGCAACAATATATTCCATCCTCTTCCCCTCCCTAGTTTTTACAGCTCTCAATCACAATTCCGTGCGCGATACCCGGTACCGATTCCCCCTCATTGAAGCTTACGGTGGACAACAGCGCACCGGTCGGCACAAACAGTATCCGCTTCCAGCTGCCGTCAGCCAGCTTAGGGAGATAGTGTGCGGAGAGCGTCGCCGCCGCGCAGCCACAGCCGCTCCCTCCAGAGCCTGTGCCCTGCGCCTCATTGTCAAAAATTTTGATCCCGCAGTCCTCATGCACCTGGCTGATGTCTATGTTCTTATCTTTTAACAGCTTGATGAGGATCTCCTGTCCAACCAGACCCAGATCTCCCGTAACTATCGCGTCATAATCTCCCGGCTGACGTCCAAAGTCCTCCATGTGCTGGGCAATCAGCTCACAGGCAGCGGGTGCCATCGCCGCCCCCATATTCATGGAATCCTTCACTCCAAAA
>CAZNQZ010000476.1:1240-1514 GCA_964575245.1 uncultured Lachnobacterium sp.
TGTGATCCCGGTAATTTTTGCCAGCGGCGCATCGCCTCCACTAGATTTTGCAAGAATTGATTCACCAGCCACAATATATGCTCCTCCGCCCGTCACAGTCCACGTTGCAGCCACCGGGCGCTGATTTGCATAGCCCAGCGGAAAGCGAAATTGTTTTTCCGCGCTGGCAAAATGGCTGGAGGTCACGGTTGCCACATAATCGGCGTATCCGGATGCCACTGACATCGCGGCCAGCGCCAGGGCCTCTACGCAGGTGGAGCAGGCTCCGTAAATG